>JBGPYK010000056.1:0-9876 GCA_041493245.1 Methylomirabilia bacterium
GCGCTGGCGCCCGGGCAAGAGTCGTTCCAACTCCGCTACAGCGTGGACCGGACGAGCCCTGGGCAGGTGCGGGTGAACGGTACGGTCGTGAACGAGGCGCGGCTCGACGTCGTCGACGTCTACGTGACGGCGGAGGCGCTCGATGCCGGAGGGCGGGTGCTGGGGCGGGGGATCGCGTTCGTGAGCGCGTCGATCCCGCAGCGCGGCACCGCACCCTTCACCGTCAGCATCCCCGCCGCGCAGGCTGCGACCAGCTTCCGAGTCCGCGTGTCGTCCTTCCGCTACGGGATGGGCTTCCAGACCTCCTGAGCCGACCTCGGGGAGCTCATCGCGACCCGCTCAAGGTCCGTCCGGGGGGCCGGGCGATCAGCGGCGGGGGTCGCCGCCGCCGCTCTGAATCCATTCCCACTGGAAGATCGCGACGTGGTACGTCGCCGCACGCGCCGGCACAGGAACTTCGAAGTAGAAGCGGGTGCCCCCCGTGAGGTCGCCCGCCACGTACCCGATCGTCTGCGCCGTGACGCCGCCGCCGGCGTCGAGGCTGTCCACGAGCACGCGGATCCTGCGAGCCGGCACGCCGTAATCATTGAAGATCGAGCCTTGAACCGTGGGACGGCCACTGTGGTCGGCGGCTTCCCACTGGAGCTTGAAGTATCGTTCACCGTCCACGACGAGCGGTGTCAGGCGTGCTGCGCTTTGCCCGAGGACCAAAGTCGAGGACAGCATCAGCATCAACGCAACGAGGAGTCCCATTCGCAACATTGTGCCCTCCCTTCGCCGGATCGTCGGGCCCGCGCCCGCTGGTCCGAGTGTGGCGCGCCTTCCCGGGGTCGTCAAGGCCTTTGGCATTCCTGTGTGTCTCTTTCGTCGTCGTCGCCTCGTCGGGTATACTGGCGTGGCTGACCCCGTCGTCTAGTCTGGCCCAGGACGCGACCCTTTCAAGGTCGAGATCGCGGGTTCGAATCCCGCCGGGGTCACCATTCCTGTCGCGTAGTCCGCACCTCCGTCCTCGTTCTTCTCCGCTACCCCTTCGCGGCCATGGCAAGGTTTCTTCGTGGGCTCTCCAGAGCTTTCAGACTTTGGGCAGCGTCGGAAGACTGAATCCGCGTCAAAGCCGCGTTCGGCGCGGTTCTCCGCGATGTTGCGGGTAACTACCACTGCGGTGTCCGAATCTACCCGGACGGCTTCCTGGAGAGCCGTCATATTGTTTGCCAACATGTCGTAAATCGGCGCACGAGTTACACGGTTTGTCACCGTTCCGGTTCTTCGGCTTCTGAGGCCTTCGTAAACCCGCCGGGAGTTCGAATATGCCGGGTCCAGAATCCGCTGTAAGTATTGTGGACACCCTGCACGTTTTCGAAGGTTTTCGGACCGGCCCATCAGCGAAGGCGCCTTCGTCTCCCAGCATGGTCCTTGCGGCTGAAGGTCTTTGTCTTGCTATGAATGGAATCTGCTCCCCGACGGTGGACGTGCCAGGACCGCTCCCAATATTTAAGAGACGATCAGCCATGCGTCGGGTGTTTCGGGGCTTTACCCCTCGGTTCTTGGCCGTTCTCCTTGCTGTCTTGTCCGCCTCGACGCCCTTCTGCGCGGAAGCCGCCTCCAAGAAGGGCAGTTTTGCGTTTCACTACACCTCGCGTCTCAGTGATGCGGAGCTTGAGTGGCTCAAGCGTTTCGCTATCGTCGTGCCAGGGGATATTCTGCCCTCATGGCAGATCGAGGCGCTTCATCTCGCGGGCAGCCAGATATTTTTCTATGAATGGGCGACAGGAATATATTTCGATGATCTTCCGCCGCTCGATCCGAGCTCGCGCGAAGCCGAGTGGCTCCTCAATCCAAATGAGCCCGACGCGGGCCCGGACGGCTATTGGCACGCCTATTATTACGATCCCTATCCGGACACTCTCAAAGAGGCTCGCGCCGAATACGTGGACGGCAGACGCAGGAACGCCGATTATGACGGAGTTTTCTTTGACCTGGTTAGGTAGCACCTATGTTCCAGCGTATCTGCAGGAGGCGTACACATCCCGTCATCCGCGCACGCCGTACGACACAGCGCTTTCCGACTTCTTCAAATTGCTCAAGCAGAAAGGGTCTCTGATTTTTACCAACCAGGGCTATCGAAGCGCGCAGGACTATCTGTCTATCAGCGATTATGATCTGACCGAGAGCTTGTTCACCTCGTTTGTTTGGGGTGAGCGACTGAGCATCGTCGTTGAAGGCGAGGGCCTGGTCGAGAGGGAAGAGACGTTCTATCGATCTTGGATAGATCTCAGACGGATCGTCGGTGACATTCAGTCCAACGTCGACCGTTACAACCCTTCGGTCAGGATCTTCCACCTGAACTACACATGTATCGGAAGGTCACGGACCGGGCGGCGATTTACTACGGCTATGTGGGCGCCAAGCTGTGGGGTCACGAGAGCTATTCGCCGAGTGAGACAATCCAGCTCACTCAGGATGAAATCTATTTCACCGACCTCGGCCAAGCGTTGGGACAGAGCTATGAGGAGCGAGGTGGCGTGGCGCTGCGTTACTATGAGAACGGGGTGGTCGTGCTCAATCCGTCGACGGTCAGCCAAACAGTGAACTTGGCGTCTCCGTTGGTCCCCGCGGGGATCTCCGGCCTCCACGATCTCTATAAGGACCAAGTGTCGTTTGGGCTCGCCGTGACGGTTGGCCCTACGTCCTCCCCTGCCAGTGGACGCACCTATCCCTCGGGCAGAGTCTATCTTTACCAGCGATAGAGGCGCCCTCCGCCCTACGGTTTCATGGCCGGACCGCGTCTTTGTCGTTTTCGAGGTCTCTGGTATGATCGCCGCACGATGGCGCAAGGGCTCCGCGAGCTGATTGGCCGCGCGATGATCGACCCGGAGTTTGTGGTCGAGCTGCAGCGATCGCCCGATTCGGTCCTCGCGCAGTTCCTGCTTACGGACGACGAGAGGACGGCGGTGCGCCACGCACTCCTCCACCTGGCCCAGACACCTCGGCATCAGCGGGCTACGGAGTTCCATTCCGCCCTCATCCGTCGCGTCGCGACCTAGGCCCCTCGGGGTGTCGAGGTCGGCCCCAACCGCGGAGTTCCTCAAGACCGTCCGTCTGTTCCGCGAGTTCGGCGAACCCGAGCTGCAGGCGCTCACGGGGCAGCTGCGGGAGCGGAAGCTCCGCAAGGGGCACGCGCTGTTCCGGGAGGGTGACGAGGGCGAGGAGATGTTCCTCGTGCGCGAGGGCACGGTGCTCGTCTCCAAATCGGTGACGGGCAAGGTGGAGCAGGTGCTCGCCCGCTTCGGCCCCGGCGACTTCTTCGGGGAAATGAGCCTGTTCGACCAATCGCCGCGCTCGGCGACGATCCAGGCCGAGACGGACACCGCCCTCCTGGCGCTCGACCGCGACGATGTCAACGCGCTTATCGAGGTCAACCCCCGAGCGGCTGCGGCCTTCTTCCAAGGGCTCGTGCAGGTGTTCATCGAGCGCTTGCGGGCCTCGGGCGAGCTGGTCGCCGAGATCACGCGGTGGGGGATCGAGGCGACCGGTCTGGACATGGAGTCGCGGTGACCGAGGCATCGGCGCCGCGGCGGGCGAAGCTCGAGCTGCTCGTCCGCCACGACGACGAGAGCTTCCGCCTCCAGGAGGTGACGAGTTCCGCTGCCTGGGTGCAGATGCGCCCGGCCCGCGTGGCGCCGGACGCCTTCGAGCTGGCCGAGGTCACTTCCCGCGTGAGCCGGGAGAACAACTTCATCCTGAAGAACCGCAAGACCGAGCGGTTCCTCATGCTCTCGGAGCCGGAGCGGTTCCTCTGGGACCAGATGAACGGCCACACCTCGCTGCAGGAGATGGCGACCGCGTACGTCCTCAAATACGGCGAGTTCAATTTCGACATCATCCCCAGCCTCATCCGGAAGCTGCAGAAGGCCCAGCTCCTCACTCTCGAGCCGGCCGGGCGGCTGCGCCGCGTGCTCGCTCGAAATCGCCGCCGACGGATCCTCCGCGCGGCGGAGACCGCGCTCTTCGCGCTCGAGCGGATCAACATCTCGAGCCAGCGCGTGCAGCCCTTTTTCGGGCGCCTCTACCGCTGGGGCGGCTTCCTGCTCTTCACGCGGGCGGTCGCCGTCGCCTGCGTGCTGCTGGGCGTCCTCGGCCTCGCCGCCGGCGTGC
The DNA here is from genome assembly GCA_041493245.1 of Methylomirabilia bacterium. Lineage (GTDB taxonomy): Bacteria > Methylomirabilota > Methylomirabilia > Rokubacteriales > CSP1-6 > DATHGT01. The sequence continues at coordinate 4,156 of JBGPYK010000056.1, forward strand.
GGCTGTGGGCGAGCACCGAGGCAATCGCCTCGGGCTTCGGGGGCCACGTGCTCGCGGCCATCCTCTCGGTCAAGCTGCTGTTGCTCGCCACGGTGGCGCTGCACCAACTCGTCCACGGCCTCGCCCTCGTCCACTATGGCCGCCGCGTCCGCGAGCTCGGCTTCACCTTCCTGCACGGGATCCTGCCGACCTTCTACGTCGACGTCACGGACATCTTCATGGCCTCGCGGCGGGCGCGCGTTATCACCGCCGTCTCGGGCACCCTGGTGCATCTCGTGCTCGGCGCCCTGTGGTTCCTCGTCGCGCTGTACGCGCCGGCAGGGTTCTTCCGGGCCTTCGCCGCGGCGTCCGGCGTCATCCAGTTCCAGACGTTCGTCATCGCCCTCTACCCGTTCTGCTTCCTCGAGATGGACGGATATCACGTGCTCGTCGACGCCCTTGGCGTTCCTACCCTCAAGAGTGACGCCATCGCCTACGTGGGCGCGATGCTCCGTGGTGCGGCGCCGGCGCGGCCATCCCGCGAGACCGCGCTCTACGTCGGCTACGTCGCGCTCTCGGCGCTGTCTGTCGCAGGCTTCGTCGCCTTCAACGTCGTGCTGATCGTCCACGCGACGTCCTGATGAACATGGGGGCCCCGACATGGCCCCCAAACCCCCCAACGCTCGGAAGCGCCCCGGCGAAGCCGGGACGCTCCTCGATATCCCCCCAACGCTCGGACCGCCCCGGCGAAGCTGTGGCGCTCGTCGATACTCCGACAGCTCCTGAGCCGCTCACGCGGCGACTTCCTGATGCCGCTGACCCGGCATCAGCTTGTCGCCTCGGCGATCAGCGCTTCGATCGCTTCCACAATCTGTCGCGCGTCGTCGGCGCCCTCCTCCGCGGACCCTGCCCCCGTGAGAAGCCGGGCCTGGGCGTCCGGCGGCAGGGCGGCGGCGCGCGTCTGAGCCCGGTTACGGAGGGGATCGCCGAAGAGCTGCACCAGCTCGAGGAGGGCGGCGAGCCCGACCGCCACACGCTCCTCTCGCGTCGCCGCCGCCCGCAGGCGGCGGGAGAGCATCTCCCGGAAGGTGTGGGATACGCGCAGGCGCGCGGCGTCGACGGCGACGAGGTCGGCCTCGAGCTCCGCCCACGCGAGCTGGCACTCGGCCGCCGCCGCGCGGACGAACGGCGCCAGCGGCGGCGCGCCGAGCGCGGCCGCGGCCGACGCGACCCCCGCGAGGACGGGCGCGGGCAGCGGCTGGAGCCCCGGCGGGCCGGGCGGAGACGGCGCGATCACGCTTACCGTCGTCCCCCCGGGATCGAGACGCAGGTGGTCTTCGACGGCGCCGCCGAGCGCCCAGAGCGAGCAGACGACGGCGCCGCCCACGTCGCGCACGCGCCGAGGCGCGTGGCGCTCGACCTGTTGCCAGTCCGGCCGGCGATAGACGCGCCCCCGCCACACGACCTCTTCCACGCGCTCGCGGAGGTGGACGACGACGCCGGAGGGAAGGAAGACCCGCTCATGCGGTGCCGGGCTCCACTCGACGCGGCCGGCCATGAAGGCAGCGAGCGGATCGACCTCGGCCGTGCAATAGCGGAACGACTCCAGCAGCGCAAGAAAGAGCTGCTCGGTCGGGTAGGGGCCCGTGTAGACGAGGCGGGCGCGCCCCGCGTCGGCAGCGAGCGCGGCCACGACGTTGAGGACGGCGGTGCCGGCCCCCGGCGGCAGGCGCGCGGGCTCCGCGAGCGTGGGGATCCGCTCGATGTGTTCGTACGCGAGTGCCTCGAAGACCGTGAGGGCGACGGGGGCCGGCGCGGCCGGATGCGGGGCGTGCCAGAGGCGATCACACAGGCCCCAAGACGGATGTCGCGTCGCGCGGGGCTCGATCATCACCCAGGAGCCGTCGGCGATCCTGATCCAGGCCCGCGCCAGCCGGCCGTCCTCGTCCCAGCGGAGGGCGGACAGCAGGGTGCCAAGGTGGTCCAGCTCGAGCACGCGGCGGGGGACCCCATCCCGGGGGGAGGGCTCGCGCGCCACGAACGTACCGTGCGGCTCGACGGCGATTGAGGGCTCCGCGTCCGCTTCAGCCGCGAGCCGCGCGCGCAGGCGTCCCACAGTGAGCGGGTCGACGTCGGCGACGCTCGGGTCGGCGAGCCACGCGCGCAGCCGGCCCGCGTCTGCGGCCTTCACGGGGCGGATGATACAATGCCCGGGTGCGGGCGATGCTCGAGCCCTCGAAGAATCACCGATGACCCACGACGAGTTGCAGTGGCGCTCGGCTCTTGAGTTGGCCGCCGGCATCCGCGCCAAGCAGGTGTCCCCCGTCGAGGTCGCCGAGGCGGCGCTCGCGCGCATCGAAGCGGAGAATCCACGCCTGAACGCCTTCTGCCTCGTCGCGCGTGACGTCGCGCTGCGTGCAGCGCGCGAGGCCGAGATCGCCGTCATGAAGGGCGAGCCGACGGGACCGCTCCACGGCGTGCCGGTCTCGATCAAGGACGTCATCTCCACCCGCGGCCTCCGGACGACCGGCGGCTCGCGGCTCTTCGCCGAGGCCGTGCCCGAGGAGGACGCGCTCGCTGTCGGGCGGCTCCGCGCGGGAGGCACCGTGATCCTCGGCAAGACGAATACGTCCGAGTTCGGCCACAAGGCGCTGACGGAGAACCCGCTCTTCGGCGTCACCCGCAATCCCTGGAACCTCGAGCTGACGCCCGGAGGCTCGAGCGGCGGGGCGGCCGCGGCGGTCGCGAGCGGGCTGGGGCCCATCGCGCTCGGCACCGACGGCGGCGGGTCGATCCGCATCCCGGCCGCCTTCTGCGGTGTCTATGGCTTCAAGCCGTCGTGGGGCCGCGTCCCGCAGTACCCCTCCTTTCCCGGTTGGGAGCATCTCTCAGTCGTCGGACCCGTCACGCGAAGCGTGCGCGACGCCGGGCTCGTGCTCGACGTGATCGCCGGCGCCGACGACCGCGACCGCCACTCGCTGCCGCGCGAGGCGGGCACGTACGTCGAGAGCTGTGACGACGAGGTCAAGGGCTTGCACGTGGCGTGGACGCCGGACCTTGGCTATGCGCCCGTCGATCCCCGCGTGCTGGCAATCTGCGAGAACGCTGCCGCCGAGTTCGAGGCGCTCGGCTGTCACGTCGAAGTCGTCAATCCCGGCTGGGAGGATCCGGAGGAGACCTTCCGCACCATCGTCAGCGCGCAGTTCTACGCCCACTGGTCGGATCAACTTCCCGCCCAGGAGGCCCAGCTGGACCCCTCGCTCGTGAAGTTCATCCGCCGCGGCGGGGCGGTGTCGGCCCGCGACTATGTGCTGGCGATGGAGCGCGCGCGCGCGTACTGGCACGAGGCTCAGACCTTTCTCGCGCGCTTTGACCTGCTGCTCACGCCGACGGTCGCCGTCCTGCCCTTCGGTGCCGGGCAGCCGCCACCCCGCGAGGTCGCGGGGCAGGCGATCTCCGTGCTCGGCTGGATGCCGTTCACGTTCCCGTTCAACATGACTGGTCAACCCGCGGCCAGTGTCCCCGCCGGCGTCACCGACGACGGGCTGCCGGTCGGGCTGCAGATCATCGGTCGACGCCACGCCGACCGTACGGTCCTGGCGGCCTCGGCGGCGTTCGAGGCGGCGTGCCCCTGGAGCGGGCGACGACCGCACGCGTGAACGCCGGGCCGCCTCGGCAGCGGTGGTCGTTGCAGACGCGGTGGGCGATCCTCACCACCGTGCTCTTCGGGCTCCTCGTCCTCGTCATTTGGATCGTGGTCATCGACGCGCCGATCATCGGCCTGATCGTGCGCCTGTACCGCGACAAGCATTTCCTGAAGGAGACGGTGGCGGCCTGGGGCTGGATGGCGCCGCTCGTCTTCATCGCCATCCAGGCGCTGCAGGTCATCATCTCCCCCATCCCCGGCGAGATCACGGGGCCGGTGGGGGGCGCTCTCTTCGGGACCTGGTGGGGGCTGATCTACTCCTCGATCGGCCTGACGGCCGGCACGTTGTTCTGCTTCGCCGTCGGGCGCCGGTGGGGCGAGCCGCTCGTGCGACCATGGCTCAGCGAGCACCACTGGAACCGGATGAGCTTCATCCTCGAAGCCGAGGGCGTCATCCTCTGCTTCATCCTGTATCTGATCCCGGGCTTCCCCAAGGACATCCTGTCGTACCTCTTCGGGCTGAGCCCAATGCCTTTTGCCGTCTTTGCCGTCGTCTCCACGCTGGGCCGCATCCCCGGGACCTGGATCTCCTCGTACTTCGGCGCCAACGTGGCCGAGCAGCAGTACATCTACGCCGCGGCCTTCATCGCCGGCATCATGGCGATCTGCCTGCCGCTGTATTACTACCGGGACCGGATCATCAAAAAGCTCCATCGGAAAAACCCTTGACCCCCACGGCTGGCTCCGGTACATTTTCTGTGCACTCATGGACAAGGCGCTGCGTCGGCACCCCGGCTGCTTCTACTTTTATGGCTTTGCCGAGGTCTGCCCGAGCGCTCTGACCTAGACAACGAGAGCCGCGGGCGGACCGAAGCCCGCGGCGACGATGATCGAAGCCGCGGGTTCGAGCCCGCGGCTTTTTGTTTGTTGGGCAGTGAATGGGTCGGTGGAACCCACGCATCGACCGGCCGCGACAAAGGAGAGTCGGACATGATCATCGTGCTGAGGTCAGGATCAACGGACGCCGAGGTGGACGACGTGTGCGGCCGCATCCGGGGCATGGGCTACACGCCGCATACCATTCGTGGCGAGGTGCGCACCGTGATCGGCGCCGTCGGCGACGACCGCGGCAGGGAGCGGCTCCAGAGTCTGGAGTCGCTCGAGTACGTGGAGCTGGTGCAGCCGATCCTGCAGCCCTTCAAGCTGGCCAGCCGCGAGGTGCGCAGCGAGGCGACGCAGGTGCGCGTGGGCAAGGTCACCATCGGGGGCGAGCGGCTGGTGGTGATGGCGGGTCCCTGCTCGGTGGAGTCGCGGGAGCAGTTGCTCGAGGTGGCGGTGCGGGTGAAAGCGGCGGGCGCGACGATTCTGCGCGGTGGGGCGTTCAAGCCGCGGACGTCGCCCTACGCCTTCCAGGGGCTGGAGGAGGAGGGGCTGAAGCTCCTGGACGAGGCCAGGCGGGAGACGGGGCTGCCGGTCGTGACCGAGGTGATGGAGCCGGACAAGGTGGAGGTCGTGGCCAAGCACGCGGATATCCTCCAGATTGGGGCGCGGAACGTGCAGAACTTCCCCCTGCTGCGGAGGGTTGCCGAGACGAAGATGCCCGTGCTGCTCAAGCGCGGGATGTCGACGACCATCCAGGAGTGGCTCCTGTCGGCAGAGTACGTGCTGGCGGGGGGCAACCCGAACGTGATCCTGTGCGAGCGGGGGATCCGGACGTTCGAGACCGCGACGCGGTTCACCCTCGATCTGAGCGCCGTTCCCGTGGTCAAGAAGCTGTCGCATCTGCCCATCGTGGTCGATCCGTCGCACGGCACCGGCCACTGGGAATACGTGGAGGCGATGGCGATGGCCGGCGTGGCCGCGGGCGCCGACGGGCTCATCATCGAGGTGCATTCGCGCCCGGCAGAGGCGCTGTCCGACGGCCCCCAGTCGCTCAAGCCCGATCGCTTCGCGCAGGTCATCAGCCGGGTGCGGCGGGTAGCCGCGGCGCTCGATCGCGTTGTCTAAGAACATGGGGGGCCCCGACATGGCCCCCCATACCCCCCAACGCTCGGCGCGCCCCGGCAAAGCCGTGGCGCTCCTCGATACCCCCCAAC
>JBGPYK010000421.1:0-3308 GCA_041493245.1 Methylomirabilia bacterium
AAGCATCCGAAGAACGCGGGCAGCTACTTCGGCTACATCGACGAGTGCCAGTACCTGAACGGCGTCGTCGCCGGGCACGCCAGCAAGAGCAAGAAGCTCGGCTTCATCGCCGCCAAGCCCATTCCGCAGGTGTTGCGGAACATCAACGCGTTCACGCTCGGGGCCCGCAGCGTCGACCCCAAGATCACGACGCAGCTCATCATCACGGGCGACTGGTCGCTCCCCATCAAGGAAGCCGAAGCGGCGAACAGCCTGATCGACCAGGCCGTGGACGTCCTCACCTGCCACGTCGACAGTCCGAAGGTCGTCGTCGAGACCGCCGAGCGCCGCGGGATCTCCGTCTGCGGCTATCACGCGGACCAGGCGGCGCTCGCGCCCAAGGGCTATCTCACCGGCGCCGAGTGGAACTGGATCACGCCCTACACCATGCACGTCAAGGACGCCATGGCGGGCCAGCCGATGGTCAACTTCCTGCGCGGCGGGCTCAAGGAAGGGTTCGTGAAGACGTCGGCGTACGGTAAGGCGGTGTCCGCGGCGGCGCGCAAGAACGCCGATACCGTCAAGGCGCAGATGATGAAGGGCGACTACGTCATCTTCAGGGGACCGCTGAAGGACAACACCGGCAAGACCGTAATCGCGGCCGGCGCCGCGCACAAGCAAACCGACGTCACGCTCGAGCAGATGAACTATCTGGTGGAGGGCGTGATCGGCAAGGTCTGACGCGCCGTCCATGGTGCCCGCGCCCGCCGGTCGTCTGCGTCCGGCGGCCGAAGCGCTCGTCATCCCGATCGGGGCGCTGGCCGCGGCGATGGTCGTCTTCGGGCTGTTCATGGCGGCGCTCCGGCACGACCCGCTCGAGGTCTACGCCCTCATCTACCGGGGCGCGTTCGCGAGCGCCTTCTCCTGGCAAAACACGCTGGCGCGCGCGGCCCCGCTCATCCTCACCGCGCTCTGCGTCGCCCTGCCCGCGCAGGCGGGACTCATGGTGATCGGCGGTGAAGGCGCGCTGGTGCTCGGCGGCCTGACGGCCGCCGTGATCGGGCACCTCCTGGCCGGGACGCCGCCGATCGGCGTCAAGCTGGCGATGGCGGTGGCGGGCATGGTGGCCGGCGCGCTGTGGATCGCCCTGGCCGGCGCGCTGCGCCAGTACCGCGGCGTGAACGAGACGATCTCGAGCCTGCTCCTGACCTACATCGCCCTCGCGCTCTTCAACCATTTCGTCGAGGGCCCCTTGCGTGATCCGGCGAGCCTGAACAAGCCCTCGACCACTCCCATCGGCGACGCCAACATGCTGGGGCATCTCCCGGGCCTCGACGTCCATTGGGGCCTGGGCTTCGGCGCGGTCTTTTGCGTCGCGATGTACGTGCTGGTGAAGCACACGACGCACGGTTTCGCCCTGCGCATCGTGGGCGGCAACGCGCGCGCGGCGCGGCTGGCCGGCCTGTCCGTCGGCCCCCTCGTGCTCGTCGCGTGCGGCCTCGGCGGCGCCGCGGCGGGTCTCGCGGGCATGGTGGAAGTGGCCGCCGTCCACGGCAGCGCCAACGCGTCGCTGATCGCCGGCTACGGCTACGCCGGGATCCTCGTCGCCTTCATCGCCCGCCAGAACCCGCTCGCCATCGTGCCCGTCGCGGTGCTCGTCGGCGGCCTGTCCGCCAGCGGCGGCATGCTGCAACGCCGGCTCGACCTGCCCGACGCGACGGTGCTCGTGCTGCAGGGGGTGGCCTTCATGCTGATCCTCGCGAGCGAAGCCCTGTACGGCCGGCTGAAAGTCTTCCGGCCCGGACCGGCCTGAGCCGTGGTCGGACTGGGGTGGTGGGGAGTGCCGATCGCCGTGCTCGGTGGCGCCATCCGCGTCAGCACGCCATTCCTCTTCGTGAGCCTCGGCGAGTGCATCACCGAGCGCAGCGGCCGCATCAACCTCGGCCTCGAGGGCATCCTCGTGATGGGCGCGGTGACCGGCTACGCGCTGTCGTACGCGACGGGCAACCCGTGGTTGGGTGTGCTCGCCGCCGCCGGTGCCGGCTTCGCGCTCGGCGTGCTGCATGCCGTCCTCTGCAACCTGCCGCGCGTGAACGACATCGCCGTGGGAATCGGATTGATGCTGTTCGGCACCGGGCTGGCGTTCTTCCTGGGCAAGCCCTACGTGCAGCCGAAGGCGCCGACCCTGCCCGCGATCCCGTTCGGCGGCTGGAGCGACTCTCCACAGATCCGGGCGGCGTTGGAGGTGAACCCGCTCTTCCTGATCGGCGTCGTGCTCGCCGTCGCCCTCGCCTGGGCGTTTCGCAATACCCGCTGGGGGCTGGTCATCCGCATGGTCGGCGACAGCTCGGACGCGGCGCGCGCGATGGGCCATGGTGTGTCGCTCGTGCGGACGCTCTCCACGGGAATCGGCGGAGGTCTCGCCGGTATCGGCGGATCGTTCCTCTCGCTCTATTATCCGGGAAGCTGGAGCGAGGGGCTGTCGAGCGGGCAAGGGTTAATGGCGGTGGCGCTGGTGATCTTCGCGCGCTGGAATCCGCTGCAGTGCTTCTACGCCGCCTTGCTGTTCGGGGGCGCGGGTGCCCTGGGGCCGGCGCTGCAGTCGGTCGGCGTCACGTCCGGCTACTATCTCTTCAACGCCGCGCCCTACGTGGTTACGCTCGGGATCATGATCGCCACGTGCTCGCCGCGGCGCGCGCTCACCGGCGCGCCCAGCGAGCTGAGCATCAGTAAGAGGTAAGGGGGATGGCGATGGGGTTTGTGACGGCTGATCCGTATCCGTGGCCGTACAACGGGGATTTGCGGGCTGAGAATACGGCGTTGATGGTGATCGATATGCAGACGGATTTCTGCGGGTTCGGGGGCCACGTCGACAAAATGGGGTATGACCTGTCGCTGACGCGGGCTCCAATTGGGCCGATCAGGGCGGTGCTGGCGGCGGCGCGGGCGGGAGGCTTCTATGTCATCCACACTCGTGAAGGGCACCGGTCGGATCTTTCGGATCTGCCGGAGAACAAGCGTTGGCGCTCGCGCCGCATCGGCGCCGGCATCGGCGACCCCGGCCCGTGCGGGCGGATCCTCGTGCGCGGCGAGCCGGGCTGGGAGATCATCCCCGAGCTGGCGCCGCTCCCCGGCGAGGTCGTGATCGACAAGCCGGGGAAGGGCTCGTTCTGCGCGACCGATCTCGAGCTGATCCTCCGCACGCGCGGCGTCCAGAACCTCGTGCTCACCGGCATCACCACCGACGTGTGCGTGCACACGACCATGCGCGAGGCCAACGACCGCGGCTTCGAGTGCCTGCTCCTCGAGGACTGCGCCGGCGCCACCGA
>JBGPYK010000127.1:0-6616 GCA_041493245.1 Methylomirabilia bacterium
CTGCTATGGTTCCGGGGTTCCAGACCGTCAACGAAAGCGGTGTAGAGCGCTCGAGACTCGTTCTCGAGCCCTTGCCGGATCAGGTTCTCGACGGCGCCGCTCGTCCGCACCTGGCGAAGCCACTGGCGCCGGAGCGTCTCGCCTTCCGCCCGGAAGTGCGCGACCAGCGCTTCGCGCAGCTCGCTCTCCTTCTTCGTCTTGGCCATCTCCCCCGCCGTTCTAGCGAGCATTCTCCGGTTGCACCGCTCCCAGCGCGGTCTTCAGCCGACTGCGGGTGTCGGGGAAAGATCCTCGAACAGTTGCTCCGATAGGGCGCTCCAGAATGCCGCCCGAGCGTCGAGCGAGCGGTGCGCTCCTCGTCGGATCTCTTCCTGATGCTGGTCAGTCGTCGCCCACCGGAGCAGGCCCTCCTCCAACGCCTTGCCGTGCTCAACATCCAGGTTGATGTGGAGCTGAAAGTATTCCAATGCCGCGGGATCGAGGGGCAGGCTCTGCTCGATTCCCGCTACGAGGTGCGGGAACATGAGCGGGATCGCCCACTCGTGGCCCGGGCCGATCGCCCCGAGTGCCTCCAACCACGATCGCAGCGTCATGTCGAGATGGAGCTCGACGAAGGCTCGGGTCGCCGGCAACCGCGGGACTTGGTCCCACTCCCCCGCGCCGAAGCCCACGGTGCGGAGAAAACGCCGGTACAGGGCGGGGTGCGATCGCTCGAAACTCTGCGGCCGCATGTACTCGTCCTCAAGAATGTCCCTGAGCAAGCGCCGCACCTCGGGGTCCGGCGTCCGACTGGCCATTGCCTCTAGTCGATCACAAGGATCCGTGCGGCCCACGGGGGAGGAAGCACCCCGACGGGCTCCTCCGCTGCCGGAATGTCACGGCTGACTGGCAGTCGAACCGTGAATGTGGTGCCGCCGGCCAGCTTGCTCTCGACGTCGATGGTCCCGCCGCGAGGAAGGTGAGGTCGTCGAAGGCCGGTTCGGGCGGGGTGTCAAGAATTCGATAGCGGCGAAGCGCCTCGAGCCGTTCCGCCTCGTTACTGGGCCAGCCCCCCTCGCTCTGGCCGTCCATACCACCTTACTGTAGGGGGGTCCGAGCGCTGCGTCAACGTGTACCGCACCCAGTTTCCTGGACACACCGGATCTTTACTCCGCGCGCGACGGCTTTAGGACCGGTCCGTCCTGTCAGTGATCCGGCAACGTGCACCGGCGATCGTTCAGGGTCCATTCGTGCGTCGGCGCAGCTGCGGCGGGATGTACGCCACGAATCGCTCTCCCAGACCCGTGAGCGCATGGGGATTCCTCGCGGGCTGAGTGACGTTCGGATTGGCCGGATTCGAAGACACCAGGTTATAGTGGAGAAGCTCCGTGGTGCATGCTACGAGACCCGCCGCGCCACAGGCGGCGGCTTCTCCCCTGGGGGTTTAGGTCGGAATCGTCTCCGCGGTTCACGGCCCTGTCCGCCGCGGCCGCTTGTTCGCCCGCCCCTTCACATCCCACCTCCGCCCCCGCCGACCTGCGGGTCGCAGCGGAAGCCTCAGTAGCCTCCGCCGCCCTTGCCCATCTCGTCGGCCGTCGACGGCGGTCCGGGGCGCGAGCTCCTCGTCTCGGCGGGCACAGAGTTGCCGCCGTTGGCCGTGGCGCATCCCGCGAGCATCGTGAGCGCGAGCACGAATGCGAACCGCTTCATGGTCCTGCCCTCCAACGCGGGTATTTGCCCGGGTAACGCGCGGTCGGGAGCCTGGGTTCCAGCATGGAAATTTCTGGAGCGTTCGGAAGAGAGTGATAGTTCCGCCGAGGCCGACAGCAGCAACGAGGACGGCGACGGCGTGATCGAGGAGCGAACCGCTCAGCCGGCCGGCGCGCCTTTGGGGGCGGAGACCACCCCGGTGTAGAGATGGCACGCGACCTCGCGCCCCTCGGAGTCCCGGAGGGTCGGGACCTCCACGCGGCACCGGTCCATCACGGACGGGCAGCGGGGGTGGAACCGGCAGCCCGCAGGCGGGTTGAGCGGGCTCGGCACCTCGCCCGTGAGGATGATCTCCGCCCGTTTCTCGTCGGGATGCGAGGGCAGCGCCGCCGAGAAGAGCGCCTGCGTGTAGGGATGCTTGGGGCTCCGCGCGACGTCGCGCGCGGGGCCCATCTCGACGATCTGCCCCAGGTACATGACGGCGATCGTGTGGCTCATGTGGGCGACGGCCGCCAGGTCGTGGGCGATGAAGAGGTAGGACAGGCCGAGGTCCCGCTGCAGGTCGCGGAGGAGATTGAGGATCTGCGCCCGGATCGAGACGTCGAGGGCGGAGACCGGCTCGTCGAGCACGACGATCTTGGGCGACAGCGCAAGCGCGCGCGCGATCGCGATGCGCTGGCGCTGGCCTCCCGAGAACTCGTGGGGAAAAAGCGTGGCCGCGCGCTGCGGCAGCCCGACGACGTCCAGCAGGTGGTCGATCCGGGCCCGCGTAGCGTCCGCGGTCAGACGCTCGTTCGTGACGAGGGGCTCGGCGATGATCTCGCCGACGCGCATCCGCGGGTTGAGCGAGGCGTAGGGGTCCTGGAAGACCGCCTGCACCGAGCGGCGGTAGGCGCGAAGGCTGTCGCCCTCGAGGCCGGCGAGCGCGCGCCCGTCGAAACGGATCTCTCCCGCCGTCGGCGTCTCGAGGAGGAGGACCAGCTTAGCGGTCGTCGTCTTGCCGCAGCCCGATTCTCCGACGATGCCGAGCGTCCGCCCCGGCGCAACGACGAACGAGATGTCGTCCACGGCGCGCACGCGGCCTACCTCGCCCCCGAACAGCCCGCGCTTCACGGAGAAGTGCTTGGTGAGGTTCCGCACGTCGAGCAGCATCGTCTACCCGCAGAGCCAGCAGGCGGCGCCGTGGTTGGCGCCGACGACGAAGCGCGGGGGACGCTCCTCGCGGCAACGATCGATGGCCTTCAGGCATCGGGGCTGGAAGGAGCAGCCGGGGGGGAGCGCCGCCGGATCGGGCGGCTGGCCGTCGATGGCGGTGAGGCGCGTGTCGGCGTCGCCGAACCGCGGGATCGACTCCAGCAGGGCGCGCGTGTAGGGGTGAGCGGGGGCGTCGAAGATCCGGCGCACCGGCCCCGACTCCACGATCCGCCCCGCGTACATCACCGCCACCGCGTCGCACATCCGGGCCACGATGCCCAGGTTGTGCGTGATGAAGATCAGCGCCAGCCCGCGCGCACGCTGGATCTCGCGGAGCAGGTCGAGGTACTGGGCCTGGATGGTCACGTCGAGGCTGGTGGTGGGCTCGTCGGCGATGAGCAGCCGCGGCTCGCACGAGATGGCGATGGCCCCCACGATCCGCTGACGCATGCCCCCCGAGAGCTGGTGCGGGTACTCGCCCACGCGGCGCTCGGGCGCGGCGATGTGAACCGACCCGAGGAGGTCGCGCGCCTGCGCCCACGCGCTGCGGCGGCTGGCCCCCTCGTGAACGCGGATCGGCTCCGCGACCTGGTCGCCGACGGTGAACAGCGGGTTGAGCGAGGCCATGGGGTCCTGCAGGATCATGGCGATCCGCTTGCCCCGGATGTGCTGCATCTCGCGCGGCGACTTCGCCATCAGGTCCTCGCCCTCGAAGCGGAGGGCGCCGGAGACGATGCGCGCCCCCGGCGGCAACAGCCGCAGGATGGACAACGCGAGAGTCGTCTTCCCCGACCCCGACTCACCCACAATGCCGAGCGTCTCCCCGGCGTTCAGCGTGAGCGAGACGTCCTCGACGGCGCGGGTGATGCGTGCCCCCCGCGCGCCGACGTAGTGGGTGCTGAGGCCGTCCAGCTCGAGCAGTGGCCCGTCGGTCACAGTTGTCTGAGCTGGGGGTCGAGCTTGACCCGGAGCCAATCGCCGAGCAGGTTGGAGGAGAGCACGAGCAGCATGATGCAGGTGCCCGGGAAGACCGTCAGCCACCAGTAGCCCGCCATCATTCCTTTCTTGCCGTCGGCCAGCATGAGGCCCCACGCGGGCTTGGGCGGCGGGACGCCGACGCCGAGGAAGGACAGCGCGGCCTCGGTCACGATGACGATCCCGAGCATCAGCGTGGCGAGCACGATCGCCGAGTTCAGCACGTTAGGCAGAATGTGGCGGCGCATGATCTTCCGCTTGCTGCAGCCGGCGACGATGGCCAGGCGGACGAAGTCGCGCTCGCGCAGGGAGAGCACCTCGCCCCGGACCACCCGCGCGTAGCGGGTCCAGTACACCAAGGCGAGGATCACCACGATGTTCCACTGGCTGGGCCCGACGATCGCGGCCAGGAAGATGGCGAACGTCAGCCCGGGCAACGCGAGCCAGGTGTCGGTGATCCGCATGATGAGCTGATCGACCCAGCCGCCCAGGTACCCCGAGAGGATGCCGAGGACCGTCCCCACCACGCCGGCGAAAATCACCGCCATGAACCCGACGGTCAGCGAGACCCGGGCCCCGAAGATCAGGCGCGAGAGCACGTCGCGGCCGAGGTGGTCCGTGCCGAGGAGGTGCGCTGTGCTCCCGCCCGTCACCCACGCCGGCGGTTGGAAGCGGTCGCCCAGCGTGCCGATCTCGGGGTTGTGGGGCGCGATCACCTCCGCAAAGATGGCCGCCAGCGCCAGCACGGTGAGGATGACGATGGGAATGAGGGCCTGCGCCTCGATGCGGACCGACGGGAAGCGCCAGGGAAGCGTCAGTGAGGCCGCGCGGCTATTGCTCATGATTCGCCTCCGACATTCTGCGGTTTACCTTACCGTTCATATCTGATCCTCGGATCGATGACGGCATAGAGCACGTCGATAACCAGGTTGACGACGACGATCATCGTGCCCCCCAACAGGACGTTCGCCTGCACGATCGGGAAGTCGCGGAAGGCGATGCCCTCGTAGAGCAGGCGGCCGACCCCCGGCCAGGCGAACACGGTCTCGACCACAATGGACACGTTCACCATGAGGATGAGGTTGATGCCGGCGAGCGTGAGCACGGGGATGAGCGCGTTCTTGAAGGCGTGTTTGGCGATCACGAGCGCCTCGGGTAGCCCCTTGAGCCGCGCCAGCTTGACGTACTCGGAGCCGAGGACCTCGAGCATCGACGAGCGGGTCAGGCGCATGTGCGCGGCCGCGAAGTACCAGCCCAGCGCGAAGGCCGGCATCAGCACGTGCCACGGCGTCCCCGACCCCGACGACGGGAGCCAGCCGAGGTAGACCGAGAAGAAGAGGATCATCAGGAGCCCCACCCAGAACGAGGGCATCGACAACCCCAGAAGCGTGAACACCTTGCCCGCGCCGTCCCAGAAGCCGTTGACCCGCACCGCGGCGAGGATACCGCTCGGGATCCCGATGATGAGCGAGAAGGCCATGGCGACCACGGCGAGAAACAGCGAGTTCGGCAGTCGCGAGAGCCACAGCTCCATCACCGGCGTCCGGTAGTAGAACGAATGGCCGAAATCGCCGCGCACTGCGTTCGACAAGAAGCTCACGTACTGGATCAAGAGCGGGCGATCGAGGCCGAGTTGGGCGCGGAGCGCCTCGATGTCGTCGCGGCTGGCGCCGGGCTCGACGAGGAGCGTCGTGGGGTCGCCCGTCACGCGGACGAAGAAGAAGATCGTCGCCGAGAGCAGGAAGAGCGATATCACCGCGTAGCCCAGCCGCTTGAGAACGAATCGCTTCATTTCCGTACCCTCACGTCTTCGTAGGGGGCCGAGTAGGCATGCCCGGCGATGAGTCCGAGACCCGACTCCTCCACGCGCGGGCCGACCCCGTTGAGAAAGAAGTAGAAGTCGAACGTGCTTAGAATGATACTGCCGGTGATCTTCGAGAACCCCAGGGTTTCTGCGATCGCCGGGCGGTCCATGGCGTGGACGGTGGCCGGGGCGAGAAGTGCCGCCACGAGCAAGGTCAGGAGCAGGATCGCTCCAGGGCCCGTCAGGCACAACGTCGTCCGTCTCGTCACGAATAATCCTCCGCTTCCTTGGAACAGGGGCGACCAGCTCCGGCGCGGGAGAGGTAAGGGATTATCGCCGAATCACCTGCGCTGTCAACACGCGCGTTGCGATGGCGCGCGGCGCTGTGCTACGGTCCCGCCCACATGGCCCGAGAGGTCGTACTCACCCGCGACGGCGCCGTCGCGACCGTCACCCTCGACCGCCCCGACCGGCGCAACGCGCTGAGCGACGCCCTGCTCACGGAGTTGGTCGCAGCCGTCACCGAGTTGCGCGACGACGACGCCGTCCGGGTGGTGATCGTTACGGGCGCGCCTCCGGTCTTCTCCGCGGGCGCCGACGCCGGGCTCCGGTCGACCATGTCGGCCGAGGAGCGTCGCCGGGCGTTCGCCGGCAGGAAGACGCAGTTTCGCCGGCTTTTCGAACGGGCCACCACGGCGCTCGAGAGCCTCGAGCAGCCGACGATCGCCATGATCAACGGCCACGCGGTCGGCGGGGGCTGGGGGCTCGCGCTGGCCTGCGACTTCCGCATCGCGGCGGCCGAGGCCGAGTTCTGGATCCCCGAGGTCGACCTCGGCGTGCCGCTGGGCGTCGGTTCCACCGCGCGGTTCGTCCGCCTGGTCGGCCCGGCGCGCGCGAAGGAAATCATCATGGAGTGCCGGCGCTACACGGCAACCGAGGCACATACCCTCGGGC
>JBGPYK010000469.1:0-2957 GCA_041493245.1 Methylomirabilia bacterium
CCCGCCGGCTCGTACCCGGGTCAGGACAGCGCGATCAACTCGGTAGGCTCGTGGAGCTTCGTCATGACCCGCGCGACGCTCTCCGACGAGGTCGCGTACCGTTTGGCGCACGCGCTCCATCGCGGCGAGGCCGATCTCGCTCGGCGCCTACCCCAGGCGGCCGAGACGACTGCCGCCAACACCGTCGCCGCCGTCCCGCGCGCCGACCTCATCCATCCCGGCGTCGCGCGCTACCTCAGGGAGATCGGCGTCCTGCGCTGAGGATGATGATCTCCGCGCCGGAGAGGCGGCGGAGTCTAGGCATGCTCGGGAAGTAACTCCAGCGTTACGAGGATGGTCGGCTCCGGAACGAGCCCCAGGGCTTCCAGGTCCTCGCCGACCAGATGAAGTTCGACGGCCTCCCTGAGATTCTTAGTGACCTCGTCCAGGGTGCCACCTTGAGTGACGACGGGGATCTCAAGGCACTCGGCCGTGTAGCCGGACTGTTCACCCGCGCGGATAACAGCCTTAATCGTCCGCTGAAGCATCTAGTACCCTCCGTCGTACTCCTCTATCTTGCCCCAAGACCCGCTGGCTCTCAACGCCCGCCTCGCCTTTCCTGACCCCTTTCGCGCCCGGCCCGGTGGTCGTTACGGACCGCCGGTGCGGTGCTACACGAAGGAACAATTCCCATTCGTCCATGATGTCATGGGGTGTGTCTTTCAGCGGACCATGCAGTGGGCGGCCGAGACTGAAACACGGGTTCGAATCCCGGCTGGTGGTCATAAAAGGGAGTTTCATCGAGATCCGCTCGCCCGCCGCGCCCATGAGCGTCGAGAGGTTCGCGCGTCGCGAGTTGCTGATGGTGCAACGCGTTCCAGCTGGCTATGGACCATTACACTCGCGACCTGGCCAGCGGTCGCCGAGATCCCCTGACGAGAAAGCTGGTCGGCTAGCTCTCCGAGTCGCGACCAGTCCTCAGGCTTCAGCGGAATTTTCTGGATCTTGGTTGCCCCTTCGAGAGCCGGTCGCCCGCCCGTCGACCGAACCCTGCTCTCGAGCTCCCGCCGTAAGGCGTGCAGGCCGATCGGGGAGCCGTGAACATTCTCTCTGGATACCATCTCGCCGGCCCCGAGCGCTTTGGCGATCACTTCAGGGGTTACCGACCGGGCCGTCGTCCCAGCATGCCGGACTGCGCCAGCGGAGCGGCTCGTGATCTTGAGTTTGGCTGCCATACGTGCCTCCGTCACTCGTCGTACTCTTTGATGCGGAAGAACCAAGATCCCTCAGGGCCGCTCAGTTCGACCACGAAATGTAGAGCGACAGAACCTGAGTCGAAGCTTCGCGCTCTGCGCCCAAGGCCGCGGCGAGATCCAACTCTCGGACTTCGGTCGCCACGGAGCCATTACACGACTTTTAGGCCTGAAAGTCAAACGGCCGGTTCTTGACCGCGCCGCGGCTCTGCCCGATGACCCGGATTCGGAGTCTCAACGGGAAGAAACGATTCCCGTTCGGACTCCAAATCAGGCTCCTCAGGCGTCGCCGAACAGCAGCCGGCGCACCTTTGCGGGGTCGCCGACCACGGCCGCGGTCTTGTCGAGCGCGTCGTCGAGGGCACGCGCGTAGGCTGGCGGTCCGCCGAACCGGGCCAGCGTCTCGGGTGGGATGAACTTGATCATGTGGGCCGAGGTGCCGGGGGGCAGTCCGACGAAGTGGACGGTCATCATGCCGTGGTCGCGGAGCAGGATCATCGCGAGCGCGGCCGTGGCCTCGTAGGGCACGATCGCGGGCGTCGTCAGGCCCGCCCGCTCCATCGTGATCTCCAGCACGTCTTCGGCGGGGAGCGAGGCGATGATCACCGTCTCGTGGACTCGCCGGGTGCCCAGGACCGATTTCACCGCCGCCGCGACCTCGCGCGTCGTCTCCACGAGGTGGCGAACGCGCTCGGGCGTGTAGCCGGCGAGCGAGCGGAAGGCGGCGGGGTAGAACAGCGGCCGGGCCTCCAGCCCCATCTCGGCGGCGCGCGCGCGGATGCGCGAGACCAGCGACGTCTCGCCCGCCAGCACGCCGAGCCGGGGCCCCACCGTTCCGTACTTGTCGAGGCCGGTGGCGGCGACATCGACGTCCAGCTCCAGCGTGCGCGGCTGGTCGAAGAGCGCGGGGCCGATGCGCGCGCCGCCCGCGTCGTCGACGTAGACGGGAACGCCGTGATCGTGCGCGAGCCTCACGGCCGCACGGATCGCCTCCACGGCCAGGATCTCGTAGGTGACCGCGAGACGGGTCACGACCACGAGCCCCACCGGTGACTCGCGCTCCAGCGCCTCGGTCAGTGCTTCGACGCTGCGCGTGTCGACGAACTTCGCTCCGGCGTGGGCGGCGGCGCGGATGACCGAGGGATGGCTGTAACTCGGTGAGAAGCCGACGACTACGTCTCCCGGCTTCACGAGCGTCAGATGCGTCGCATACGTCGCGCCGGTCAGCCGCGCGAAGAGTGCCACGTCGTGACGGTCGGGTGACCCGCCGAGGTGATCGAGCGCTGCCGCGCGGAAGCGCTCGAAGTAGAGCGCGGGCGCGAGCAGATCGTCGGCGATGGGTAGTTCCTCCGGCGTGAGCGGCAGCCCGTGCTCCAGCCCCGAGAAGTTGAATATCGCCTCCGGCCCGCTCCGCGTCACGCGGGCCTCGACGACACGCCACGCCTGGCGGAGCTTCCGGAAGTCGTCCTCGGTGCTCGCCACGATGCGCCCGCGCGCATACGGCAGACCGGGCGCATGCTCGTTGCCAAAACGGTCCCGCTCCATCACGACCTCCCTCTCGTCCGCATGCGCGTCATGACAGCACGAAGATCGCGCCCGCGTAGCCCTTGTCGAGGAGGAACTTCAACGGCCGCCCGTTGATCTTCACGAAGTCCTCGGAGGCGCCGAGGATCGCGATCGATGCCGGGCGCAGCAGCCGATCGAGCCCGCTCACGCCGGCGCTCC
>JBGPYK010000308.1:0-4115 GCA_041493245.1 Methylomirabilia bacterium
CACGATGGCCGCCTCGTTCGCGACCTCCCGGGTGACAGGCCGCCGTTCGGCCACCGCCCGTCCCACCACGCCGACTCCCGGCGCGATGACGTGCCCCCGCTCGAAGTGCTCTCGGGCGAGCCCGCCGACGGCGATGGCCACCAGGGAGCCATCGGGCTCGAGCCGCCGGAGGATGGAGGACTCGACACCGAGGAGCGGCAAGACCGTGTCCGCGATCTGCTGGACGATCACATCCACCTCGAGGGTCCGCGCGAGCGAGCGGCTCACCTCCGCGAGCGATTCAGCAGCCCGACGGCGGGCTTCGCTCTCGGCAAACAGGCGCGCGTTTCGAATGGCGACCGCCGCTTGGCCCGCGAGCACGTCAATGCTGGCTTGCTCGTCTTCGGTGGGCGGTGCCGTCGGGGCAAAATTCATGTTGAGCACGCCCAGGAGCTCCGGGCCGGCCTCGATCGGCACACCGTAGTACAGGGTGAGCCCCCGGGTCGCGGACCAGTGGCGTTTGACGGCCCGAGGATCGGTTCGGTTGTCCGGCACGAGCAGGGGCTTGCGTGCCTCTGCGACGACATGCGTCAGCCCCTCGCCGAACGGGACGACCTCGCGACGCCCGCCCGCGGGCATGCCCCCCGTTCCCGCCAGGCGATACCCGCCGCTGCCGTGGTCAATCAATCGAATCGCGCACACGCTATCCGCCCGTAACGCCTTCAGGGCAGCCGTCACTTCGCTCAGTACGGTTTCGAGCTTGAGGCCACTCGAGATCGAGCGCGCAAGCTGAGCAATCTGGCGCAGGTGGTCTGCGTGATTCATGCCTGGCCGCCGCTGCGGAGATCTGGGCGCTGTCGGCTGAACCCCAAGCGCCGACGGATACGCTGGATCATGAAACCCGGGCAGAGTTCCCGCCACCCATCGGATGGTGCCCTCCCAACCGTCAAAGAGCCCCCGGGGAGTCACATCGTGCACGGCCGCTATGATCCAGATTCCGCGGTCATCGTACCGTGCTGCATTCTCAGGTCACGCCAAAAATCTGCGCGATTGAAAACATGGGGGGCCCCGATATGGCCCCCCATCCCCCCCAACGCTCGGAGCGCCCCGGCACAGCCGTGGCGCTCCTCGATACTCCGCGAGGCTCGTTAGTTAGTCTGAGTCCTTGCCAGCCAGCAGCCGGAACAGGCGCTCTCCGGTCACGGGCAGCTCGGTGATCTCGACGTTGAACGGCGCCAGGGCGTCGGCGATGGCATTGGCGACGGCGGCGGGCGCGCCGATGGTCCCGCCCTCGCCCACGCCCTTGAAGCCTCCGAGCGTGGTCGGCGAGGGCCGGTCCAGGTGGATCACCTCGATCGCGGGCACCTCGCCGGCCGTGGGGATCAGGTAATCCATGAGGCTGCCGGTCAGAAGCTGGCCGTCCGGATCGTAGATCACCTCCTCGAGGAGCGCGGCGCCGATGCCCTGCGCGACGCCGCCGATGGTTTGGCCGCGCGCGATCATGGGATTGATCACCCGGCCGCAATCCTCGACGACGACGTGACGCAGGACACGCACCACGCACGTCGCGGGATCGACTTCCACCACGGCGAGGTGCGTCGCGTTGGACGCGGTCCCGAGGTACGGGTCGTAGAACCGCGTTGCCTCCAGGCCCGGTTCCACGCCCTTGGGCAGGCGCTTGGTGCCGGCGTAGGCGACGGTCGCGATCGCGCCGAGCGTGATCTGGCGGCCAGGCACGCCGCGCACGCGGACGACGCCGGCGTCGATCTCGAGGTCCGCGGCGCTCGCTTCGAGCTGGTGCGCCGCGATCACCAGCGCCTTGTCGCGCACCGCCCGCGCGGCGAGGATCGCGGCGCCGCCCCCGAGCACCGCGCTCCGGCTCGCGTACGTGCCGGTGGAGTGCGGGCCCGTCGCCGTGTCGCCGTGGAGGACCCGCACGTCATCGACCGCGACGCCGAGTTCGCCTGCGACGACCTGCGCGAGCGACGTCTCGTGGCCCTGGCCCTGACAGCCCAGTCCGAAGAGCGCGGTGACGCCCCCGCCCGGCTCCACGCGGACGGTCGCGCCTTCAGTCCCCGTCGCGATGTCGGCGCCGGGCGACACGGGGATGGCCGAGCCCACGCCCGTCAGCTCGACGTACGAGGCGACGCCGACGCCGAGATGGCGGCCCGCAGCTCGCGCTCGCGCCTGCTCCGCGCGCAGGTCGTCGTATCTCGCGACCTCGCACACGCGCTCCAGCGACTCGTGAAAGCTGCCGCTGTCCCACACGATGCCCGACGCGGAGCGGTACGGCAGCTCCGCCGGCGCGATGAGGTTCCGGCGCCGGAGCGCGACGGGATCCATCGCGAGGCGCCGGGCCGCGCGATCCAGCAGTGCCTCCGTCACGAAGACCGAGACCGGCCGCCCCACGCCGCGGTACGGCCCCATCGGAGCCTTGTTGGTCGCCACGCCGAGCGCCTCGGCGTGGTAGTGCGGCACGCGATAGGGTCCCGGCAGAAAGCTCACGACCTGGATGACCTCGATGCTCGCCGTCCACGGATAGATCGAGTAGGCGCCGATGTCGGCCACGACCCGGGCGCGCAGGCCGCGGATCGCGCCGTCGGCGTCCAGGGCCAGCTCGGCGTCGATCACCTCGTCCCAGGCCTGCGTGCTCGTGAGAAGGTCCTCGCGGCGGTCGCCGATCCACCGGACGGGTCGGCCCACGAGGCGCGCCAGCGCGGCGACGACGATCTCCTCGGGATAGAGGATGGTCTTGATCCCGAAGCCGCCGCCCACGTCGGGCGCGATGACGCGCACGCGCTGGGCGGGCAGCTCCAGCAGCTCAGCGAGCGCGTCGCGCACGATCCCGGGGATCTGTGTCGACGACCAGAGCGTGAGCGAGCCATCGCCGGCGTCCCAGCGGGCCACGCAGGCGCGGTTCTCGATCGCGACGCCAGCGTGGCGGTGAAAGCGGAAGCGATCACCGACCACGACAGCCGCGCCGCGGAGCGCGGTCTCGACGTCGCCCTGAGCGAACGTGCGCGAGAGGAGAACATTCGTTCCCGTCTCCTCGTGGACGAGCGCCACGCTGCTCCGCAGCGCCGCCTCGGCGTCCGCCACCACGGCCAGCGGCTCGTACTCGACGGTGATCAGCTCGAGCGCGTCCTCCGCCGCGTAGCGATCCTCGGCGGCGACCACCGCCACGGCCTCCCCGACATGGCGCACCTTGCCGAGGGCCAGCGCGGGAAAGTCCGTCGCCCGGTAGTCTTTCATGCGCGACGGTGCGCGCAGGGGCCGGGCGTGCGCGCGGAGGTCCTCGCCCGTCAGGCACGCGACGACCCCGGAAGCCTGGCAGGCGGCGCGCGTGTCGATCGCGACGATCCGCGCGTGGGCGTGGGGGCTGCGGAGGAATGCCACGTGCAGCATGCGCGGCAGCTCGAGGTCGGCCACGTAGCGCCCCTGCCCCGAGAGAAAGCGTGCATCTTCGACCCGTGGGAGCGACGCGCCGATCATGGGAACCCGGGCGAGGCTAGTCGCCGGCTTCGGCCCTTGTCAAGCGCGGCGGCGTAGCCAGCGCGGCGGCGTAGCCTTCCTTGACGGTCAGAACGGTCGGGGATAGGCTTGCCCGCAAATGTCAGAGCGAACGCGCGACCCGGGTTCCGTGACGTGCGGACACTGCGAGCACGCCAACGCGGCCGGAGCCAAGTTCTGCTCCGAGTGTGGGACCCGGCTCGCCATAACCTGTGATGCCTGCGGCAAGGAGTTGGCGCCGGGGGCGAAGTTCTGCAGTGAGTGCGGCCAGCCGACGACCGGCGCCGCCGCCCCGGCTCGACCACCGGCCTCGCGATTCAGCTCGCCCCAGACCTACACGCCCAAGCATCTGGCGGACAAGATCCTCACGTCGAGAGCCGCCCTCGAAGGTGAGCGCAAGCAGGTGACGGTGCTCTTCGCCGATCTGAAGGGGTCGATGGAGCTGCTCGCCGACCGCGATCCCGAAGACGCGCGCACGCTCCTCGACGCCGTCCTCGAGCGGATGATGGAGGCCGTCCACCGGTACGAAGGCACGGTCAACCAGGTGATGGGCGATGGGATCATGGCGCTGTTCGGCGCGCCGCTGGCCCACGAGGATCACGCCGTGCGCGCCTGTTATGCCGGGC
>JBGPYK010000413.1:0-3366 GCA_041493245.1 Methylomirabilia bacterium
AGCGAGAAGGTCGCCGGCAACTACAACGTCATGGGCGTGGCCAAGGCCTCGCTCGAGGCGGCCGTCCGCTACCTCGCCGCCAACCTGGGCCCGCGCGGCGTGCGCGTCAACGCGATCTCGGCGGGCGCCGTCAACACGCTGGCCGGCCGCGGGGTCCGCGGCTTCACCGCGATCCTCAAGCATTACGAAGAACACACGCCGCTCCGCCGCAACGTCGAGCTGCGTGAGATCGGCGACACCGCCGTCTTCCTCGCCTCGTCGATGTCCTCGGGGATCACCGGCGAGGTCGTCTTCGTGGACTGCGGCTTCAACATCCTCGCCGTGTAAATGCGTCTGGTATGCGTGCGTGCTGTGAACGCGTTGGGAGGCCATCGGTTGCGCCTACAGCTCACGACCGGCGAGATCGTGGAACGCGATCTTTCCGACGTGCTCACGGGGCCGATATTCGAACCGCTTCGGAAGGATGAGAGAACATTTCGCGATGTCCGAGTCGAGGGCGGAACGGTTGTTTGGCCCAACGGCGCTGACATCTGCCCCGACGTCCTGATTTGGGGAGGACCACCTCCAGACGAAGGTCGAACGCCTCCAGCGACGTTGCGTCTAAGGCCCCAGGGGCCCGCGTAGCCTAAGGAGACGACCTCGATGACGATCCCCACCACGATGAAGGCCGTCGTGCTGCACGCGGCGGATGACATGCGGGTCGAGGCGCGGCCGGTGCCCACGCCGGGGGCGGGCGAGGTGCTGCTCAAGGTCAACGTGGCGTCGATTTGCGGGACCGACGTGAAGGTGCTGCACCGGACGCTCCAGGGCCAGCCCGCGGGCGAGTTCATCATGGGCCACGAGTACGCGGGGACGGTCGCGGCGCTCGGGCCCAACGTCGACGAGTTCAGCGTGGGCGACCGGGTGGCCGTCGAGGTGCACAAGGGTTGCGAGCGCTGCGAGAACTGTATCAAGGGCTGGTACACGTCGTGTCTCAACTACGGCGATCTCAGCAAGGGCCACCGCGCCAAGGGTCTGACCTGCGACGGCGGCTTCGCCGAGTACGCGGTGAACCACATCAACACGCTCTACCGCCTGCCCGAGAACCTCAGCTTCGAGCAGGCGTGCATGGTCACGACGGCGGCCTCGCCGCTGTGGGCTATCGATCTCATGGGCGGCTACGTCGCGGGCGAGACCGTGCTCGTGCTCGGCCCGGGGCCGATCGGCCTCATCGCCGTCCAGCTCTGTAAGGCGCTGGGCGCGGAACGCGTGATCCTGAGCGGAACGCGCGACTCGCGCCTGGAGATCGGCACGCGGCTGGGCGCGGACTTCACCGTCAACGTGAGGCGCGAGAGCCTCGCCGATCGGGTGCGCGAGATCACCGGAGGCAAGGGCGCCGACTCCGTGCTGGAGTGCGCGGGCAGCGCGACATCCATGCAGGACGCGCTGGAGAACGTCAAGCGCGGCGGGCGCATCGGCGTGGTCGCATGGTACACGGGCCCCGTGTCGGTGGACATGAACCTCGCCGTCCGCAGCAACGTCCGCATCTACGCGGCGCGGGGCGAGGGCGGCATGAACTCCGGGCGCTCGCTGGCCCTCATGAGCCAGGGCAAGATCGTGGCCGACCCCATCATCACCCACCACTTCGAGCTGGACGGGATCCACGACGCCTTCCACACCTACGTGGACCGGATCGACAACGCGCTCAAAGTCGTTATCCATGTGTAGCCCGGCTCGTTTGAATGACGGGGCGAGTCGTACGGTGACACGGCGGGAGGGGGGCGGACGGCGTCCTCTGACCACAGCGGTCTTCGCTCCGGTCACCGGCGAGCCATTCCCACTCTCTCCGGCTGTTTCGTTGGATCGCGAAACGGGAATGGGTCACCCGGACGCCATCCGCCCCCTCCCGCCGTGTCACCGTACGACGACCGTGTGCGAGTTCATGAATAATTTCCCTTACGGGCTCGGCGATGAGGATCTCGAAGACTACGTGCTCAGCCGCCATGAGGGTCTGCGCCAGTCAATCGAGGACGCCGATCGGGAATACCAAAAGAAGGGCGGCGTTCCGCTGGTGGAGGCCCTGAAGCTGAGGCGTCACGATCCCGAGTCGGAGGGGAGAGCATGATGGTTTCACGGATCGTTTTCATGGTTATCCTGGGGGTCGGCCTTCTCGCCGCGCCGCTCGCCGCCGGCGCGCAGCAGCCAGGAAAAGTCTTTCGGATAGGTATTCTGGGCAATGTCCCGCCCACCCACCCTGAGGGTGCGCGTGTTTGGGGGGCATTCTTCCAAGGGCTCCGCGATCTCGGCTACGTGGAGGGCCGGAACATCACGATCGAGCACCGATCTTCAGAGGGAAAGTATGAGCGGCTCCCGGACCTCGCGGCCGAGCTGGTCCGTCTCAAGGTTGACGTGATCGTAGCGCCAGCTTCGCAAAATCCTTTTGCAGCCAAGCAGGCCACTCGGACGATCCCGATCGTCATGACGGGCCATCCCAATCCGGTGGGGATGGGGCTCGTCGCCAGCCTCGCACGGCCCGGTGGGAACGTCACGGGACTATCCGCCCTTTCTCCCGAGATATGGGGGAAACAGCTCGAGTTGCTCAAGGAGACCGTCCCCAGGGTCTCCCGGGTTGCCGTCCTCGGGAATCCGACCAATCCCGCCTACCCGCTCTTGTTGCGAGAGGTGGAGGTCGCGGCGCGGTCGTTAGGGGTACAGCTTCAGACGTTGGAGGCGCGAGGGCCTGACGACTTCGAGAGGGCATTTGCGGCTATGCTCAGGGAGCGTGCCGGCGCCCTTCTCGTCCAGCTGGACGGGATGTTCCTTCTTCACCGAACACGGATCGCAGATCTCGCGGCGAAGAGCCGCCTGCCGGCGATGTACGAGTTGAGGGAGTTCGTGGACGCTGGCGGCCTTGTGGGTTATGGACCGTCTA
This sequence comes from Methylomirabilia bacterium, assembly GCA_041493245.1. Classification (GTDB taxonomy): domain Bacteria; phylum Methylomirabilota; class Methylomirabilia; order Rokubacteriales; family CSP1-6; genus DATHGT01. Next base: position 2,912 of record JBGPYK010000413.1, read on the forward strand.
TCCGTGATAGATTTCGACGTGCCGCCACCTACGTGGATAAGATCCTCAAAGGCGCCAAGCCCGCCGACCTCCCGGTCGAGCAGCCGACAAAGTTCGAGCTGATCATCAACCTCAAGACCGCGAAGGTGCTCGGGTTGATCATCCCGCCGTCAGTGCTGGTCCGGGCGGATGAGGTCTTGCAGTGACCGGACGATTTCGACGCGTCCCTCAGCCCTCGGCGGGGATGAGGAGGACCCGGGTCCGGCGAACGCTCATCCCCTCGGCGCCTTCTTGATCGGGTCGCGCCACGACGACGCGCACCCCGTGGCGGGCGGTCACGAGGACGAGATCGGCGTCGCGCCGGTGGACGAACCAGGCGCGATCGCCGGGCCGGAGTCGACGGCTGACGAGCAGGCTCACCGTGGCTGATACCGGCCGCCACGTCCTGCGAATTCCGGGAATCGACGCGGCGAGGA
>JBGPYK010000025.1:0-14011 GCA_041493245.1 Methylomirabilia bacterium
GCCGGTGTCGCAGCAGCTGCTCTTCCCCCAGCCGCTTGAGCTGGCTCCGGCCTCCCGGGCGCTGCTCGAGCGCTGGCGCGGACCGCTGGAGCGGCTCGGCTTCGCCTTCGAGGGCTTCGGTGGGGACGCCGTCGTCCTGCGTGCCGTGCCCGCGCTGCTCAAAGGCGACGAACCGCGGCGGCTCATCGAGGCCGCACTCGATGACTTGGGCGGGCCCCGGGCCGGCGAGCCCGTCCTGGACCGGGTCCTGTCGTTCGTGGCGTGCCGCGCGGCGATCAAGGCCAATACGTCGCTGAGCGTGGAGGAGATGGAGCGGCTCATCGCCGAGCTGTCGGCCGCGCAGGCGCCGTACTTCTGCCCGCACGGCCGCCCCACGATGAGCCGGATCTCCTTGAGCGACATCCGGCGCGAGGTCAAGCGGGTGTGGTGAAGCCGCCGCTGCTCGTCATCACGGGGCCGACCGGCGCGGGCAAAACGGCGGCGGCGCTCGCCCTCGCCGCGCGCATGCCCCTCGAGGTCGTCAGCGCCGATTCGCGGCAGGTCTACCGCGGCATGGATATCGGCACGGCCAAGCCCACGGCGGACGAGCGCCGCGCGGTTCTGCACCACCTCATCGACGTGACGGACCCCGACGACCCCTATCATGCCGCGCGCTTCGCCCGCGAGGCGCGAGCGGCGATCGACGCGATCCGGTCGCGAAGCCGCTTGCCGGTCGTCGTCGGGGGCACGGGTCTCTACATCCGGGCTCTTCTCCGCGGGCTCGATCCCGCACCGCCCGCCGACCCGGCCTTCCGGCGCGAGCTGGCGGAGCTGGCCGCACGCGAGGGAGGGCGCGCGCTCCACGGGCGGCTGGCCGAGGCGTCGCCGACCATGGCCCGTCGGCTGCACCCCAACGACCACGTCAGGGTCGTGCGCGCGCTGGAGCTGCTCCGCGCGGGCGCGCCGGTCGGAGAGGCGCAACGGCGCTGGCGTGACGGCGCGGCCGGCGCCGAGGAGGAGGTGCTCTACGTCGGGCTCACGCTCCCGCGGGCGACGCTCGCCGAGCGGCTCCGCGCGCGGGCGGCGGCGATGGTCGCGCGAGGACTCGCGGGCGAAGTCCGGTCGCTGCTCGCGCGAGGCTACGATCCCTCGCTGCCGGCGCTGCAGGGCATCGGCTACCGTGAGTTCGCCCTCGTAGCGCGCGGCGCTCTCGACGAGACGGAGGCGTTACGGCGGATGCAGCGTGGAACCCTGCAGTACGCGAAGCGGCAGTGGACATGGTTCGCGCGCGAGGCGGGCCTGCAGTGGCTCGACGTGGACCTGTGCGGGGGCGCCGACGGCGTCGCCCGGCTCCTCGCCGAGCGCGTGAAGCGTCACGAGAAAGGAGCGGACGGCTGAGGAACGGAGGGATGAGCGGGACGGGGCGCGTTCGCGAGCGCGCGGTGATCGGGGCGTTGCGCCTGCCGCGGCAGCGGCGGTGGGAGGTCGAAGAATCGCTGGAGGAACTGGCGGGCCTCGCGGCAGCGGCGGGGGCCACGGTCGTGCATCGCGTCGTCCAGGAGCGGACGTCCCCAACGGCGGCGCTCTACTTCGGGCGGGGCAAGATCGAGGAGATCGGCGAGGAAGCGAGGGTGCGCGGCGCCAACCTCTTCATCTCCGACGACCCGCTGTCGCCGATCCAGGAGCGGAACATTTCCCAGGCCCTCGGCATCAAGGTCATCGACCGCACCGCGCTCATCCTCGACATCTTCGCCCAGCGCGCGCGGTCCAGCGAGGGCAAGCTCCAGGTCGAGCTGGCCCAGCTCACGTATCTGCTGCCGCGGCTCGTGGGGCAGTGGACCCATCTCGAGCGTCTGGGCGGAGGCATCGGTACGCGCGGACCGGGCGAGACCCAGCTCGAGTCGGACCGCCGGGTGATCCGTCAGCGGGTCATCCAGGTCCGGCGCGCGCTGAAGCGGGTGCAAGTGCATCGCCGGCTGCAGCGGCAGCGTCGGCGGCGGGCGGGGCTGCCGGTGGTCGCCCTCGTGGGCTACACCAACGCCGGCAAGACGACGCTCCTCAACCGTCTTTCGGGGGCGACCCTGGCCACTGCCGATCAGCTCTTCGTCACGCTCGACCCGGCGGCGCGGCTCGTGAGCGGGGAGAGCTACGCGCCGTTCATCCTGACGGACACCGTCGGCTTCGTCCGCAAGCTGCCTCACGAGCTGGTGGCCGCCTTCCGCGCCACCCTCGAGGAGCTGGCGGACGCCGCCGTGCTCCTGCACGTGGTCGACGCCAGCCACCCCGCGATGGACGAGCACATGGCGGCTGTGGACGCGCTGCTTGCCGAATTGGACGTGGCGGACCGCCCCACCATCCTCGTCCTCAACAAGATGGACTGTGTGGAGGAGCGCCGCCCCGCGGAGGTGCTCCTGGCCGCGCGCGGCGGCGTGACGGTCTCGGCCGTCACCGGCGAGGGGCTCGATCGTCTGCGCGGCGCGATCGACAGCGCGCAGCGCCCGTTCGGCGCGCCCGTCACGCTGCGTATCCCGCACGGTGACGGGGCTGCCCTCGCGCTCTGCTACGAACACGGACGAGTGCTCTCGCGCGTCGATGAGGACAGCCACGTGACGCTCGAGGCCGAGCTCCCGCCGCGCCTCCTCACCACCCTCGCGCCCTACCGCTGCTAGAAACCCGGCGGAGTATCGAGGAGCGCCCCGCCTACGCCGGGGTGCTCCGAGCGTCGGGGGCTGTGGGGGGCATGCCGGGGCCCCCACGTGCAACGGCACAGGCCGATCAAAAGGGGCCAGATGCTAGGCGGCGAGGAGCGACGACTGAGGCGTGGCCCGGCCACGTCGCAGGGAGGAGCGAGGAGCCAACGACGCAGATGGCCCCTGTTCATCGGCCTGGTTGCGGGTGGTACACTGCGGGGTCGTATGGGCCTCGCAAACTGGCTGACCGTCCTGAGAATCGTGCTGATTCCCGTCTTCGTGACGCTCCTGGTCTATCGCAAGCCGGGCGTCGCGCTCGTGGTGTTCGCCGTGGCCGCGCTGACGGATCTCCTCGACGGCTACGTCGCGCGGAGCCACGGACTCCAGAGCCGCCTCGGCGCGTTCCTCGATCCGATGGCCGACAAGCTGCTCCTGACGGCCTCGTTCGTGACGCTGACCTACCTCAAGGCCCTGCCGTTCTGGATCACCGCCGTCGTCATCAGCCGCGACATGATCCTCGTCGCCGGGGCGCTGCTCATCCACATGGTCGGAGGCCGGATCTATCCGCGACCGACGTGGGCGGGGAAGGCGGCGACGTTCTTCCAGATCCTGACCGTGCTCACGGGGCTGCTCGCGCGATTCTTCCGTCTGCACTTCGGGGTGACCGTGATCGTCTGGCTCGCGGCGATCTTCACGATCGCCTCGGGGCTGCAGTACATCGCGCAGGGCGTGCGCTTCCTCAACGCGTCCACCGACGCCGAGCGCGAGGAGCCGGATGAAGCCACGCTCTTCCGCTGAGGGGGTGGTCATCGCGTCAGTCCGGCGGCGGACGGCGGCCGCCGCGGCCGGTCTGGTCCCCGGCGATCGGATTCTTGCCGTCAACGGCGAGCCGGTGCGCGACGCGATCGACTTCCAGTTCCACGCCGGCGACGACGACCTGGCGCTGACCGTCGAGCGGGACGGCGCGCTGGCGTCGTTCGCGCTCGAGCGGCGTGGCGGGGACCTCGGGCTCGACCTGACCGCGCCGACACCCTCCGAGATCGCGACCTGCGCCAATAAGTGCGTCTTCTGCTTCATCCACCAGCTCCCGCGCGGCATGCGGCGCAGCCTCTACGTCAAGGACGACGACTTCCGTCTCTCGTTCCTCCACGGCAACTACATCACGCTGACGGACCTGGACGAGGCCGCGCTGCGGCGCATCGAGGAGCAGCGCCTCTCGCCGCTCTACGTGTCGGTCCACGCCACCGACCCCGCGCTGCGCCACGAGCTGCTCGGCCGGCCCCGCGTGTCGGCCGAGATCCTGCCCCGTCTCGAGCGCCTGGCCAAGGCGGGCATCCGCATGCACGCGCAGATCGTGCTCTGCCCCGATCTGAACGACGGCCGCCACCTCGAGCGCACGGTCTTCGAACTGGCGCCGCTCCATCCCCACGTTCCGACGACCGCGATCGTGCCGGTGGGGCTCACCCGCCACCGCGAGCGCCTGCCGCGCCTGCGCGGGCTGACGCCTCCCGAGGCGCGCGCGCTGGTCGCCACCGTGAGTGGCTGGCAGGAGCGCTTCCTCGCCACCCTCGGCAGCCGCTTCGTGTTCCTCGCCGACGAGGTCTACCTGATGGCAGACACCTCGCTGCCGCCGGCCGTTGCCTACGAAGGGTTTCCCGTTGCCGAGGACGGCGTCGGCTTGGTGCGGCGCTTCGAGGACGATCTCGCGCGCGCCGTCCGGCACTTCCGTCCGCCCACGCGCCGCCGCGTGCTCACCGTCGTCACCGGGGAGATGTATGCGCCGCGCCTCGTCCGGTTCCTCGCCCCGCTCGCCGGCCACGGCGTCGAGGCACACGTGGCCGCGGTACCCAACGACTTCTTCGGTCGCGCGATCGCAGTGGCCGGTCTCCTCACGGGACGCGACGTCCAGCGACACCTGGCTGCGCTGCCCCACCTCGGGGAGGAGGTGCTCGTCCCCGCCGTCGCCCTGCGCGACGGCGACGGCGTCTTCCTCGACGACTTCACGCTTCGCGATCTCTCGGCTGACCTCGGCGTGCCCGTGCGGGCCGTCGAGCCGTCTGCGCGCGCGCTGCTCAGGGCATTGCGCTCAACGTGACATCTCTCCTGCCATTTCACCGCTCGGCTCGCCGCCCGAGCGCGGCTCACCTCGCACTGCGGCGGGGCTGATGCTTCGTCCGATCGTCGCCATCGTCGGCCGTCCGAACGTCGGCAAGTCGACGCTGTTCAACCGCCTCGTCGGACGCCGGCAGGCGCTCGTCCGCGACGTTCCCGGCGTCACGCGCGACCGGCTCTACGGCGCGGTCGCCTTCGAGCGCTGGCAGGCGACCGCCGTGGACACGGGGGGCTTCGATCCGGGCTCGGACGAGCCGCTCGTCGAGGCCGTGCGCCGCCAGGTGATGATTGCCGTCGAGGAGGCGGACGTCGTCGTGTTCGTCGTCGACGCCCGTGACGGCGCGACCGCCCTCGACCTCGAGATCGCGCGCATCCTCCGCCGGGCGGGGCGGCCCGTCGTCGTGGCCGCCAACAAAGTCGACGGCGGCCAGGGACAGGAGGGCGCGGCCGCGGAGTTCTTCCGTCTCGGATTCGGCGAGCCCGTGCCGATCTCCGCCGAGCACGGACGGCACGTGGCTGAGCTGCTGGAGGTCGTGCGCGAGCGGGCGCCGGAGTCGTCGCTCCCGGACGCCGTCGGCGACCCGGTGCACCTGGCCGTGATCGGTCGCCCGAACGTCGGCAAGTCCTCGCTGGTGAACGCGATAGTGGGCGCGGAGCGCGTCCTCGTTGATGAGCGTCCGGGGACGACGCGCGACGCCGTGGACACGCCGATCGTCTATCGTGGCCGGTCCTACGTTCTCGTCGACACCGCCGGTATCCGGCGCAAGGGCAAGGTCGACGAGCCGCTCGAGAAGCTCGCCGTTGTCATGGCGCTTAAAAGCCTCGAGCGTTGCCAGGTCGCCCTCGTGGTCGTCGACGCCTCGGCGGGCGTGACCGCCCAGGACGCCCACATCGCGGGTTACTCCCGCGACGCCGGTCGTGCCGCCGTCCTCGTCGTGAACAAGTGGGACTTGGTGCCGGCGGGCATGGTACGGAAGGCGGAGGTCATCGGGCAGATCCACGACCGCTTGACCTTCCTCGACTACGCGCCCGTCTGCTTCATCTCCGCCACGCGCGGAGACGGACTCGCCGACCTCTTCGACGCTGTCGACCACGTGGCGGCCGAGGCGCGCCGGCGGGTCGCGGCCGCTGCGGTGAGCGAGGCCGTGGGCCGGGCTCTGGCGCGCCGGCCCATCTCGATCCGCGGCGTGCCTCTGACCCTGCAGTCAGCGGCGCAAGTGAGTGCCAATCCTCCGACCTTCGCGCTGCGGGTGAACAAGCCCGACGAGATCCACTTCTCCTACGAGCGCTACCTCACGAAGGCACTGCGCCAGGCCTTCGGCTTCAGCGGGTCGCCGATCCGGCTGTCCTTCCGCAAGGCGGTCGGGCCCCGGCCGGGCGCGCGGGGGACGCGACGCTGAAAGGCTGGGCGCGACCGCCGCGCGCGCGGACCATCGGCGGCGCGTGCGTACTCGCGCTCGTGCTCGCCGGCCTCGCCGTGCTCGCGAGCCCCCGCCACCGCGTGTTCTACTTCCGCGACACGGTGGCTCCCGGTGGCGAACGCGGGCGGGGATTCGGGGTTCCCTCGCTCCCGAGCGCGACTGCCGTGCTCCCAGTGGGCGCGGCGGCGCGGGGCCCGGCGGCGGCCATCGCCACCCGCCGTCGGGTCCTCGCCGCCGATGCCGAGGGCCTGAAGGTTCCGGTCTCCGACGACCCACCGTTCCGGCTGCCCGCCGACGGCGTGCCGAGCGGCTGGGAGCTGCGTGAGTTCGCCGGGCACGCGCAGGTCGCGCTGGTGCGCGGTGAGCGCGGGCTGGCCGTGCACCTCCGCAGCGAGCGGGCTTCCTTCGCCCTACATCGCGATGTCGTGGTCGGCCTCGACGAGTTCCCCGTACTCGCGTGGTCGTGGAAGGTGGCACGCCTGCCGGTCGGGGGCGACGTGCGCGAGGCTGCGCGCGACGACCAGGCGGCGCAGGTCTACGTCGTCTTTCCCCGCTGGCCCTCGCCCCGGACGAAGAGCGATGTCATCGGCTACGTCTGGGACACAACGGCGCCGGCGGGCACGGCGCTGCCGAGCCCGAGGGCGCCCAACGTCCGCATCATCGTGGTCGCATCCGGCGCCACGGGGCTGGGCGTGTGGCAGCACTACCAGCGCAACGTGGCCGACGATTACCGGGCGCTGTTCGGCCGGCGCCCGCCCCGGGTAGGCACGGTCGCCCTCATGATCGATACCAACGACACCGGCACGATTGCCGAGGCCACGATCGGCCAGCTCCTCTTCGCTCGCGCGACGCAAAGGAAATGAAAACACCAACCCCTATGCTAAAATGACGCGCATGGTTTCACAGACTTCGTCACGCGAAGGGGGGATGCGATGAGCCCCGATCGCGATTCTGGGCGGCGCGACGGCGTAGAGCCCGAGACCGATGGGTACGAAATCGACGCACGGCGGAGTATCTTCTCGGCCTTCTGGTTCCGTGCCCTCTTGGTCGTTCTCGTCCTCGGTGTGATCGCGGCCGTCGGCGTTCCGCATCTGCTCGACGTTACCACCCAACCGTTAAAGACACCGGCGGTGAAGTGGACGGCGGCCGCACCGATGCCAGCCGCGCCGCCCGCGGTCGTGCCGCCGCCGGCTCCCGTGCCGGCTCCCGCCGTCCCCGCTCCGGCCGTCGCGGCGCCGAAGTCTCCTGCCACCGTCACGCCGCGCTCCGCCGAACCTGTCCCCGCGCCGCCAAAGCCGACGCCCATCGTGGTGACGAAAGTCGCCGAGGCGCCACGGCAGGCGGCGAAGGAAACTCCGAAGGAGACGCCAAAGCAAACCGCGGCGACCGCGGGGAGCAAGTCGACCGCGGCAAAGCCTTGGAGCCCGGCGTCAGCGGGCGGATCGTACTGGGTCCAGGTCGGGGCGTTCAAGGACCCCGACACCGCCAAGCGGGTGGCCGTGCGGTTGCGCGAACAGGGCTTCCGCGCCGAGCAATCCACCACGACCAAAGGCGGGGGAGCGCCGCCGCCGGCGCCCGCCCCGGCGGCAGCGGCGAGCGACCGCTACAACGTCCTGGTGTCGGGCGCGTCCGCCGCTGACGTGGACGCCAAGCTGGCGGGGAAGGGGAAGACCAGTGAGATCACGGCGGGCGGCGTCGTCGTCCAGCCGAGTCTGCCGCTGCGCGAAGCCATCGCCCTCGCGCGCGACCTCGCGGATGCGGGGTTCAGCGTCCAGGTCCGCCGCACGGCAGGGCCGGCGCCGCGCGCGGACGTCGCGGGCAGCGGGGAAACGCTGCACCGTGTGCGCGTCGGCGGCTTCGCCGATCGCGCCGCCGCCGTGGCCGCGCTGAAGGGGCTACAGGCAAAAGGGTTCACGCCCTTCATCGCGCGCGGGAACCCGTGATGTCGGGGGGAGGTGAGTCGACACCGTGACGAAGAACGACCTCGTCAACGCGGTCGCGGCGCACGGGCTGTCGAAGCGGCAGTCGTCGTCCGTCGTCGAATCCGTCTTCGACATCATCTTCCGGTGTTTCGAGAAGACCGAGGACGTGAAGATCGTGGGCTTCGGGCACTTCCGGATCCGCCGCAAAGCCTCCCGCCGGGGGCGGAACCCGCAGACGGGCGACAGCATCGAGATCACCGCCCGCAAGGTGCTGACCTTCAAGCCGAGCAAGGGGTTGAAGCAACGGATCAACAGCCAGCCGCCGGCCTGACGGCGGACGCCGTCGAGAAGCTCTACTACCGGATCGGCGAAGTCGAAGCGATCACGGGCGTGCCCGCCTACGTCCTCCGCTACTGGGAGTCGGAATTCAAGCTGCTCCGTCCGAAGAAGAATCCCGCCGGGCAGCGCGTGTACCGTCGGCGCGACCTCGATCTCGTCCAGCGCATCCGCACCCTGCTTTACGACGAGCGCCTGACGCTCGAGGGCGCCAAGAAGCGGCTCCTCGCCGAGTCGCGCAAGGGCGCCGAGCAGCTCCAGTTCGGCCTCAAAGAGGCCGCCTACGCAGGGGCGCTACGACGGATCCGCGACCGCCTCACGCGGCTGCGCGCCCGGTTGACTCCTTGAAGCGCTGCGCCGTTTCTGCGAGACTTCAGCTTCATCGTGAGGCACTGACGGGGCGTAGCGCAGCCCGGTAGCGCACTGGACTGGGGGTCCAGTGGTCGCAGGTTCAAATCCTGTCGCCCCGACCATCGACACGAGGGGCCACGGTGCCGCACCGTGGCCCCTCGTGTTTCGCGCGCCTCCTCGGTCCGATTTCGGCGTCCCCGAGCCGGCAGCAGGTGTAGATTTCTTTCCAGAATGGCCATCGTGCTGGTCACCAACGACGACGGCGTCCACGCGGCCGGGCTCGCCGCCCTCGCCCGGGCACTCGACGACCTCGCCGACGTGTACGTGCTGGCGCCGGAACGCGAGCAGAGTGCCTGCGGCCACTCGCTGACGCTGCACCGGCCCCTCCGCGTGGAGCCCGTGCAAGAGCGGTGGTTCGCGGTGAACGGCACGCCCTCCGACTGCGTGAACCTCGGCGTGCTCGGCTTCCTGCCGGAGCGTCCCGTCCTCATCGTGTCCGGCATCAACCACGGGACCAACCTGGGTGACGACGTGACCTACTCGGGGACGGTGTCGGCGGCGATGGAGGGTGTCCTGCTCGGCGTGCCGTCGGTCGCCGTCTCGCTCGTCTCCGGCGGGGACTTCGCGGAGGCGGGGCGCGCAGCCCGCCTGGTGGCGGCGCGCGTGCTGGGCGAGGGGCTGCCGCCGAAGACGCTCCTCAACGTCAACGTGCCGGCCGACCCGCCGCGCGGGATTCGCGTGACCCGGCTCGGTCACCGGGTCTACAGCGGCAGGATCGTCGAGCAGACCGACCCGCGCGGGCGGACGCACTATTGGATCGGCGGGGGCGAGCCCGCGTGGGAGCTGCTCGAGGGCTCGGACATGGCCGCCGTCAACGAAGGCTTCGTCTCCGTCACGCCGCTCCACCTGGATCTGACGAGCCACCGCGCGCTCGTGGAGATGCGGGAGTGGTCCCCGACACTCAGCGCCCAGCTCCGCCGGAACGGAGAACCGCGACGGTAGCCCTGCCCACCCGCGCGCCGTTCGAGCGCGAGCGCGAGCGGATGGTCGAGGACCAAGTCGTCCGCCGCGGGATCACGGACGCGCGGGTCATCGGCGCCATGCGGCGCGTCCCCCGGCACCTGTTCGTGGAGGAGGCGCTCCGCGACCGCGCGTACGGCGACCACCCGCTGCCCATCGGCGAGCAACAGACGATCTCCCAGCCCTACATCGTGGCGCTGATGACGTCGCTCCTCGCCCTCGACGGCGACGAGAAGGTCCTCGAGATCGGCACGGGCTCGGGTTACCAGACGACCGTGCTCGCCGCGCTCGCGCGACGGGTGTGCTCCATCGAGCGACTGCCGGCGCTGGCCGCGCGGGCGCGCGCCGTCGTCGAGGGCCTCGGCATCACCAACGTGTGGATCCGGGTCGGCAACGGTACCCTGGGCTGGCCGGACGAAGCGCCGTTCGATAGGATACTGGTCACGGCGGGGGGACCGGCCATGCCCCCGCCGCTGTTCCGGCAGCTCGCCGAAGGGGGGCGGATGGTCCTGCCCATCGGCGACGCCGCCAACCAGACGCTGACCCTGGTCGAGAACGTCGCCGGGGCGATGAAGACAACGGCGTGCGGTGACTGTACGTTCGTGAAGCTGGTCGGCAAATATGCGTGGGACGTATAAGCCTGTACAATACGCATCACGCGGGGCGTAGCGCAGCCTGGTAGCGCGCACGGTTCGGGACCGTGAAGTCGGAGGTTCAAATCCTCTCGCCCCGACCACCCTTTCCGATCGCCGACCGGCGGGCCGTGTGCCCGCGGCCGGCGTTCGGTGTCATGCGAGTCGATCAACGTTGAGTGTCGGGCACGCGGCCGTCGAGATCATCGTCGAGGGGCGGGTCCAGGGTGTCGGCTACCGCGATTACGTCCGGCGCCGGGCGAGCGGACTCGGGCTCGCGGGCTACGTGATGAATCTCAAGGATGGACGCGTACGGGTCCGTGTCGAAGGCGCGCGCGAGGTGATCGAGGCGTTCATGCACCAGCTCGAGAAGGGGCCGCCGCTGTCCCACGTCGAGCGGGTCACGACCCGGTGGCTGCCCCCGACGCGGCGCTTCGTCTCCTTCGACGTCCGTTACGCCGAGTTCGAGCCCTGATGCGACGCGCCTGGCTCGTCGGGCTGGCGCTCCTTGTCCTCGGTGGGAGCCTCCCGATCGAGCCCACTGTCCCGCTTGCGGCGCCGGCAATCCCGCTTGCGGCGCCGGCAATCCCGCTTGCGGCGCCGGCAATCCCACGTGCGGTGCCGGCGATCCCGCCGAGAGCGGCGGCGGCCCGAACTCCGGCCGCGACGATCGTCCACCAGGTACGGGCGGGCGACACGCTGGGCGCGATCGCGGCGCGCTACGGGACGACGGTCGCGTCGCTCGTCACGGCCAATCGTCTGGCTGACCCGCGCGTCCGACTTCGGATCGGCCAGCGGCTCTCGGTCCCGAGCGGTGTGACCCCGCTGGGGCGGCCCCTGCGGGCGATGGGTGCCGTCGCCGGCCGGCGGCCGTCGCCGGCGTCGCCTCGCAACATCGTCCTGGCCGTGCCCGACTTCGGTGAGGTGGTGCCGCTCTTCGCCTGGCCCGTCGACGGTCAGCTCAGCTCCACCTTCGGCCGCCGGCGCACGGGCTGGCACCGGGGCATCGACATCAAGGCGGACCTCGGCGTGGCGGTGGCCGCGGCCGCCGGGGGCACCGTGCTCAGCAGCGGGTACGAGACCCGCTATGGCCGCGTGATCAAGATCGAGCACGTCAACGGCTTCATGTCGGTGTACGCGCACAACGACCAGAACCTGGTCGAACCCGGTGATCGCGTGACGGCCAGCCAGACGATCGCCGCCGTCGGGCGCACGGGCCGGGCCACCGCCCACCATCTGCACTTCGAGATCCGCCACTCCGGGCTCGTCTACAATCCGTTGTACATGCTGCCGCTGCCGCCGCGCGTGACGCAGATCGGGGAGACCGACGAGGAGGAGCCCGAGGACGGCGATGACTGACGCGCGCGACGAGACGTTGCCGGACGAGCCCCTCGACGTCCTCGTCGACGCCAAGGACGGGGACGCCCGGCCGGAGACGCGCGAGACGAGCCGCGCGAACCTCAGCACGTACTTCAGCGAGATCTCGCGCATCCCGCTCCTGAGCCGCGAGGAGGAGGTGGCGCTCGCGCGGCGGGTTCGCGCCGGGGACGAGGCCGCCACGTCGAAACTGACCGAATCGAACCTCCGCCTCGTCGTCCAGGTCGCGCGCCGCTATCTCAACCGCGGCCTTCCGCTGCCCGATCTCATCGAAGAGGGGAACCTCGGGCTCATCCGTGCGGTCGAGAAGTTCGACGCCGAGCGCGGGACGCGCTTTTCCACCTACGCCACATGGTGGATCCGCCACTTCATCGTCCGTGCGCTCGCCAATCAGGCGCGGATGATCCGCCTGCCCGTCCACGTCGAGCTGCTCCTCGGCCGTTACGCGCGCGCGCAGCAGCGGCTCACCCAGGAGCTGGGCCGGGCGCCGACGGTCGAGGAGATCGCCCACGCGCTCGGAACCACGTCCGACCAGGTGGACGAGCTGGAGGAGATCCGCCGCCATCCCGTCTCGCTCCACGCGCCCACGGGCGACGGCCAGGGCCAGGTCGCCGACACGATCGCGGACGAGTCGGCCAATCCCAGTGCCGCGCTGGTCTCGCTCTTCCGTCAGCGCGCCGATCTCACGACCGTCTTCGACGACCTTGCCGAGAACGAGCGCCTCGTCCTGCGCCGGCGCTTCGGCCTCGAGGGCGACCCTCCGGAGACGCTGGCGGCCATCGGCCGGCGCATGGGTTACACCCGCGAGCGCGTACGCCAGATCGAGGCCGCCGGCCTCCGGAAGCTCCGCGCGCTCCTCAAAGCCCGCGGCCTCGACGCCTCCGACGTGCCGTAGGAACCCGTCTACTCGGCCAGCATCAGCTTCACGGCGACACGGCGCTTGCCGGCATCGTGCATCTTCGGGTCATTGAGGACGCCGAGCCCGATGGACGCGATGCGGGACAGCTCGATCCCCTTCTGCACCAGATAGCGCCGTACCGCCTCCACGCGACGCTGGCTCAGCTGGACGTTGTATTCGAGCGGCCCCTTCGGATCGGTGTAGCCCTCGAGTTCGACCACCAGCTTCGGGTTCTGCTGGAGCTGACGGACGAGCTGGACGAGCGCCGTCTGAGCGCCGTCGTCGAGCTCCCAGCGATTGAACGCGAACTGCACGTGCAACGACTCGACCGGGGCGCGCGCGTTGCGCTTGTCCCAGAGCTTGGTGAGCCGGGAGTCGACGTCCTCGGCGCGGGTCTTGGCGCCCTTCGCCGTCTCGCCGGCCTCGTTCACCGAGGTCTCGAGCCCTTGGATCTTGCCGCCCAGGCCTTCGATACGCTGGGCGCCGTCCTTCACGTGGGTCTCGACACCGTCCAACCGCTGCACCTGCTGCTGAACCTGCTCGTCGATACGGGCGGAGTCCTGGCGACGTGCGCCGTCGACTGTGGTCACGCGCTGGTCGATCTCGGTGGCGCGCTTGCCCACGCTCTCGTTCACCCAGTCACGCGTGGCCACGCAGCCGCTCGCCGTGAGCAGCACGGCCGGAAGGATCACGCCGATGTCAACCATTCGCCTCATACATTCCTCCAGCACGGCAGGGCGGGAATCCTACGGACCTGGGGGTCTCGGCCGCCGCCCGTGCAATTAGTTCGCTGATCCAAGAAAAGCACAAATCGCCAGATTCGACGCGGGAATTATACGGGCCGGCAGCCACGACGCTCAGGTGGGGTCCCCGGGCGTCGCTCAATGCGCCCGAGGATCTGCCCAAAGAGGGTCCTCGTCAAGTGGCTCTCGGTCCGTCAGTGACCAGCGTTGGATGGCGCGCGACATCGCCTCGGCACGGTCTCTGCCATTTCTGCGAGGGCCCCGCGCGCGCGGCACCGTGAGCGCTGGCGCTGCGCGGGTGGTTTGCCCTCGTGGGCTGGGATCGGGCCCGTCATGGTCGGGGCTTCTCGGCGACCGGCGCGGGACGCGGGCGGGGTTGCAATGAGACGGCGTCAGGCGCAGGATGCGGTGACCTTGGGGACGGATGCTCACCCATTTCGCGGAGGAACGTCATGAAGCGAACCGGACTGTTCTCGCTGTTCATCGCTGCCGCTCTGCTCGTGCTCGCGCCGAGCATGGACGCCCAGACC
>JBGPYK010000357.1:0-3739 GCA_041493245.1 Methylomirabilia bacterium
ACCTCTACGCCCGTGCCGGGGAGCCGAAGAAGCTCATCGTGCTCCGCGGCTACGGCCACTACGAGGTCTACGCCGAGCCGGCGTTCAGCCTCGTCATGCAGGCGACGCTCGACTGGTATCGCCAGTACCTGCCGGCGCGGTAAACCACCTCAGGTGGGGAAGGCATCGGCATTAATTAGGCTCGTGGCGATGGATTGGCACTACGATAATCAAGTGGTTGCGGATCACTCCACCGCCAGTTTCGGGATTTTATTCACAAACTCTCGGATTCTTGCGGATGGGTGCACTTCGTGGTCCTGGTACTGCACGATCTTGCGCCTGGGCTCGGCGGCGGGCGAGCGCGGCCGCATTTTGGCCACTGGTCTCTAGCCCCACCTCCGCAGTTCGAGTGGTCGAGTCCAGCATTTCAAGCGCTTAGAGCGAAAATCTCCACTACACGTTTACACGTTGAGCGACCACGGCGGGCACGCGTAAGCGCTCCGGGAGGTCGAGGCCGAGGCGTTCGCCAGGACAATTTGCCCGAAGCCTCCCCGGTAGTCATCTCGTGACGACTGAAACTCGGCATGCAGCGTTCGGATGAACTCTCTGTGATGTCGAATACTTATCGCTGTCATGTCAGTTGTGTCTAGATTGCGGAGACTTGACTGGTACTGTATTTGCGTGCATCCTTGTGGAGAGGAGGGACTAGGATGAAGACCAAGAAGACTAAGAAGAGCAAGAAGACCACGGAGACCACGGACAATATGGAGAAGCCGCAGCACCAGACGACCCGAAGAGAAGTGTTGAAGAAGGCCATATTTGTCGCTCCCGTCGTTTTGACTCTCCCCGCCCTTCCGTCCTTCGCCAGCGCGGGTTCTCAGCCAGGCGACGACAACACGACACCCACTAACGTAGGAGGAGCAGGCCAAGACCGACCCACTGAGGCGCGATGACAAGGGGCAAAGACAAGAAGAAGTAGTCAACCGAACACCGTAATATCGGCCGCGGCTTTTACGCGCTCGCGTGTACGCGAGGTAACAGATTGCGTAGGCCGACCCGTGACGGCAGCAAATTCCAGAGAAGACGCAGGGCATTCCGAGTCGGCCGTCCAGGTGACAAGAGCGTTTTCCGAATGATCTCGAAGTTTCGCGCGCTCATCAGCGCGCCGAACTCGCGTCCGCCGGTGACGTAACGATCGATGATGGCCTGGAGGGCTTTGAGATTCGCGCGGCCGAACGATTGCTGCCGCGCCCGGAGCGCGCTCAGGACGCCCGGGGAAACGTCGACAAGCCGATGTCGCCCTAGATAGGTGAGCAACAGGTACACGTAGGCCGACGCCACTGCGCCATCGAGCCACCCGAGAACGCGCTCCCAGCGGAGCGCCCGGGCGTTCGTCAGCAAATACACGGCATCGAGGACGCCCACGACGCCGCCGACTCGTTGGAGCCCGAAGGCCCAGTGGGAGGCGAGATAGACGAGCTGCAGCTCATCGCTCAGGCGGTTGACCCGCCGTCCGTGAAACTCCGACGGCCGGAGCTCGGCCCTGATGTTCTCGAGACCAAACACCCGGTCGGCGCCGAGCTCGCTGGCCGACGGAAACAGGCCCCGGTGAACCTCCACCCACACCCGCGTTCGCGGGTGAAAGAACGGCGTCGTGTGGTGATGCGTCTCGTAGAACGCGGGCGGATTTTCCGACCTCGGCAGGTAGCCCAGACGCAAGAGCCGCGACTCGACCGTCGGAATGGCCTCCTGATCCACGAGGACGTCGACGTCTCGCATGACGCGGAGATGGGGTTCGGGGTAATGCTGGCTGCAGACGGAGATGCCTTTGAGAAGCGTGAGCGGCGGCGCGTGCCCTTGGCACACCCGAATGATCTCGTCCATGGCGTCGAGTTGCTGGCCGCTGATGACGCGGGCGGTGAGGTCGGCTCCCTGCACGAAGGGCCACAGCGCTGACGTCCTCGCCTTCGGGTCGTCAGCGATGGCTCGTTGCAGCAAGGGGCCGAGGCCGGTCTCGACGGCCCACCGGATCTGGTGGGCTTGGAAGTCTTCCAGCGCCAGATCCGTTCCATCCCGGGAGGCCGCCTTGAGCAGAAGTGTCATCGACCGCGTGGCTGGAATGGTGTCCTCCAGGGGCGCTCGGCGGGGACGTCCGGTGAGTTACAGGTCGCCGCGACGCCCACCATACCATGGCGGGGCCCGTTCAGTAGCTTCCCGTTGACTGCTCGGTCGCCGCGGATACACTATGATCCGAGCATGATGGTCGAAGAGCATCCGAAGCGACGTTCTGACGTCAGCGTCCGCGCCGTCCAGGAGGAGCTGGTCGTGCTGGACCGGGCCGGCAACCACATTCACCAACTCAACCCGACCGCCACCTTCATCTGGCACCGTTGCGACGGCCGCCACACGGTCCAGGAGATCGCCAACGAGGTCACCGGCGCGTTCGCCGTCGATCCCGAGACCGCGCGGGAAGCCGTCATCACGTCCGTGCGACGATTCTCCGAGCTCGGCCTCCTCGACCGTACGCGCGATTGAGGCCGCTCTCGGCTGCTTCCGTGCACATCCTCACTCTGCGAGTTCTGGACCGGGGTGTAAGCATCGGCTGTACCGATCCAGCCGCCCAGTCGCTGATGACGATCGCCTACGGCTCCATGCACAGTGGCGGTGGAGAGCCGGATCTCGATTACACCGTCGGCCGAGACGGTGTGCCGGCGACCTTCTTCATCGAGCGAAAGGGACAGGAGCGGCTCACCGCGGCGGACGACGGTCGCTTTCTCGCCATGTTCGACAAGGATTTCGCGATCGAATTCCAGAAGCTCCGGCGCGATCTCTACTTCGTTCACGCCGGGGTCCTGCGTCGCGCGGGCGTCGCGGTCATGCTCGTCGCGAAGCCAGGAGGCGGGAAGTCGACGCTCTGCTGGGCGCTGCTCCACCACGGCTTTGACTATCTGAGCGACGAGCTGGCTCCGGTGAACCTCGCGACGCTCGAGGTGCACCCGTTCGCGCGCGCGCTCGCGCTCAAGAAGGAACCGCCGACGTCACACCCGCTGCCGCCCATGACCGCTCGGACCTCACGCGGCTTTCACGTGCGGGTCGAGGACCTTCCCGCCGACGTCGTTCAAGGTCCGACCCCGCTCGGCGCGGTCTTCTTCTTGAGCTACTCGCCGGGGGTGCCTGAGCCGTCGGCGAGACGGATCGGCGCGGCCGAGGCCGCAGCCCGCCTCTACGCGAACACGCTCAACCCTCTGGCGCATCGGGGCGACGGCCTCGACGGGGCGTTACGGATCGCCACCGCCCACCCCTGCTTCGAGCTCACGACCGCGGACCTCACGGCAACCTGTGCCCTCGTGACGGCTACGCTTGAACAAAACCTGTAGGACAGACGCGCCAAACTGGCCGCGGTGAACGTCGGCAGCAAGCCGACGCTGGGGGCAAACCTGGTCGAGCTGAAGGACGAGGCGCTTGCAAGACGCGCGAGCGAGCCCAGGGCCCTCGGCTGATCGGTCGTCAGATGGCGAACGATGATGTCCGTGTAGCCGAGCGCGCCGAGCACGCGGAAGCGCTCGGTCACCTCGTTGATCGACCCCGCGATGAGGTCGACCCGGTCCGGGTCGGCCTCTACGGTACGAGCTACGGCGGAGCGACGGTCGTGTGGGTCGCGGCGATCGATCCGCGCGTCACGTGCACGGTGAGCGTCGTCGGCATCGGTCACGGTAGACGGTGGATGCGCAGCGTGCGCCGGCCCGACGAGTGGTTCGAT
>JBGPYK010000454.1:0-3097 GCA_041493245.1 Methylomirabilia bacterium
CTTCGGGATGGGCACGGGCGGCAGCCGCGTGACCGCCAACGCGGGCCCCGCCGTGGCGCGGACGGCGCGCGAGGTCCGCCAGCGCGCCTCGCGCGTCGCCGCCGAGCTACTCGAGTGTGCCGCCGAGGACGTGCGCATCGAGAACGGTCGTGTCCATGTCGCCGGCGTGCCCGATCGCTTCGTCACCCTCGGACGCGTCGCCCAGGCCGCGGTCCGCGCGAAGGCGCTCCGGAGCGTCGGCGAGCCCGGGCTCAACGCCTGCACGTACTTTTATCCCGACACGGTCACGTGGGCGTTCGGCATGCAGGCCGCCGTGGTCGAGGTCGACGTCGAGACGCTCGCTGTCCGCGTGCTCAGGTACGTCATCGTCCACGACCCGGGGCGCGCCATCAACCCGGTGATCGTCGAGGGCCAGCTCCAGGGGGGCGCCGCGCAGGGGATCGGCGCCGGGCTGATGGAGGCGGTGGTCTACGACGAGGCCGGCCAGCTCGTGACCGGCAGCTTCATGGACTACGCGATCCCCCGCGCCGATGATCTGCCGCCGCTCGACGTCGAGCTGATCGAGCACCGGTCCGTCATCAACGAGCTGGGGATCAAGGGCGTGGGCGAGAGCGGCGCCATCCCCGGCGCCGCCGCCATCGCCAACGCCGTCGAGGACGCGCTCACGGATCTCGGCGTGACGGTGCGCGAGGTACCGGTGCGGGCGGGGCAGCTTTACGATCTGGCGGGAGGAGGACGGTGATTGACCTGCGTCAGCACCTGATTCCATGGCCATTGCCGACGGCGGGCGGCCGCGCCCGCGCGTGGGAAAGGCCCGCATCGTCTGATCCTGGCGGTTCCCTCCGGTCCCGCTTGGAGTACAATGACGTCCGTTTATGGACCCGGTGGACCGACGGAAGTCGCGGGGCGTCAAAATGCACGCCCGGAAGGCCACGAAGGCGCGTCGCCCGCGCGCGCCGCGGGGGGACGACGACGAGGCGCGAGCGGCGCACCGTCCCGGCCGCGTGGTGGAGTTCACGAGCACGCCCGAGCGCATGCTCGACCGCGCCGCGCGGAAGTTCTTGCAGCAGCCCACGGACCGGTGCATCAAGTGCGGCAGCACGTTCGTGCGGCGCGAGCCCGTGTTCATCCACTGCCACTACTGCGGGAAGATGGCGCGGATCGCCAACGCCTCCCTCGGTGAGCAGGAGCTGTTCGAGCTGCGCGCGGGCCTTCGGCTCGCGTCCTGAACCGATTCCCTCCCCTCGCCCCCACCCCAACCCCTCCCCGCGAAGGGACCGCAAGGGAGAGGGAATTCTGATCTGATTCAGGCCAATCGCCAGCTCGTGGGATCGGGGCGACGGGTGTGCCAGTCGGTGGCGCGTTCGTAGGCGCGGGCGATGCGGAGGACGGTCGGCTCGTCGAAGGGCCGGCCGACGATCTGGATCGATACGGGCAGGCCGTCGCGGCTGAAGCCGCTGGGTACGACGATTGCGGGGAGACCGAGCAGGTTCCACGGGCTCGTGTAGCGTGAGCCGGGCGCGATCAACTCCTTCGTCGAGATCTCTTCGAAGCGCTGGGCGGGCGCTGCCTGCCCGGGGAAGATCAGCGCGTCGACGCCGTCCAGCAGCGCCAGCACCTCGCGGCGCAGCCGCGCGCGCAAGCGCTGGGCGCGCAGGAAATCTGGCGCGGTGACGAGCGCGCCCATCCAGGCCCGGATGCGCAGGCCCTCGCGATAGTCCTGGGGCCGGTCGCGCAGCTTCTCGCGGTGGTACTCGTAGACCTCGGAGAGGAACGTGGCCCAGATCGCGGGAGCGAGATCGAGCGTGGGCGCGTCGACGTCCGCGATCGTCGCCCCCTGACGGCGCAGCTCGTCGAACGCCGCGAGCGCTGCCGCCTTCACGTCGGCGTCGAGTCCCGGCCAGTCGACGTAGTAACGCCGCGGCAGCCCGAGCCTCGTGCCGCGCACACCGGCTTCGAGTTGCACCGAGTAATCCCCCACGCGGGCGTCGCGCGTCGAGGGATCGCCGGGGTCGTGACCCGCGATGGCCTGCAGGATGACGGCCGTGTCCCGGACGGTGCGCGTCATCGGCCCCACGTGATCGAGCGACCAGTCCATGGGCACGACGCCGCGCCGGCTGACGAGCCCGTACGTCGGCTTGAGCCCGACGATGCCGCAGCGCGCGGCGGGGCCGCGAATGGAGCCGCCCGTATCTGAGCCGAGCGCGCCGGCGCAGAGCCCGGCGGCGACGGCAACGCCCGAGCCCGAGCTGGAGCCCGCCGGCTCGCGTGTCACGTCCCAGGGGTTGCGCCCGGTGGGGAAGGGACCGTCGACGGCGGGCCGGCCGAACGCGAATTCGTGCATCGAGAGCTTGCCGAGGATGACGGCGCCCGCCGCGTGCAGCCGCTCGGTGACGTCGGCATCGCGCTCGGGGACGTGGTCGGCGAGCACGCCCGAGCCGGCCGTCATGCGCACGCCGGCGCAGGCGATCAAATCTTTCAATCCGAGCGGCACGCCGTGGAGCGGCCCGCGGCGCTCGCCGTGCCGCAGCTCGGCGTCCGCGGCCCTCGCGGCCGCCAGCGCGCGGTCGGCCATCACGGTGATGTAGGCGTGCAGCACGCCGTCGTGGCGCTCGATGCGGCGCAGGTACGCCTCGGTCGCCTCCACCGACGAGACCTGGCCCGTGTGGATCGCCTCGCTGACGCCCACGAGGTCGAGGTCGCAGAGGCCGTCGGCGCTCACCCGAGCGGCTCCTCGTCGGGGCCCGGCACCGTGGCGCGCAGCGCCTCGCGTTGGGGCAGGTGCTCGGCCCACATCGAGAACAGCAGCTCGTAGTCTCGTTCCCCGAGCTGGAGGCCGGCCACTCTCACCTCGGCGTCGAAGCGGGCGCGGAGATCGGTGTCGGGATTCATGAGGCGTCTTATAGCACAGGCCCGCTCGGCGGTTCGGCCGCCGTGGAGGTCGTCGATTCTCTGACGATCCGCCTGCGAGGCGCGCTGATCATAGACGCGCCTCACGGCTCGTGCAAGCGGGCTGTCCGTCATCCCTTCACCCGGAGGTAGCGCCGCAGCCCCTCGGCGCCGTCCTGCTCGGGCGGCTCACGCCGCGCCCGCTTGC
>JBGPYK010000398.1:0-3455 GCA_041493245.1 Methylomirabilia bacterium
CACCTTCCATCATGATCCGCGCCTCCACTCTTGAGATGACGCCTAACCGCGAAGGATTCTCCGGACACCGAAGCGAGTCTGACGTGAAATCCGGTGAGGCAGAATCCCCACGCGCGCGTTCCGCGTCCCAATGCTGGGAGGAATGGATGATGGCCAAAAACATCCTCGTGCCGCTCAGCAATCGGGAATGCGCCCGAGAGATCGTGCCGCTCGTCAGGGCCTTGGCCCGTGGCGGCGGGGCGAGTGTTCGCCTTCTCCAGGTCCTTCCGCTGCCTGAGCAGATCGTCGGTCCGTACGGCCGCGTCATCGCGTACGCCGATCAGGAAATGCAGCGTTTGACCGCGGCGGGGCTGGACGACCTCCGGACGGCGGAGACTGATTTCCACGATGTTCCCCTCGAGAGCGTCGTTCGTTTTGGCGATCCGGTTGAGGAAATTCTGCTCGAGGCCGAGGCCTTCGGAGCGGACTTGATTGCGTTCGCCACGTCGGGTCGCGGTCGGCTTCGCCGCGCGCTGTCCCTCGGTGTCGCCGAGCAGGTGGCTCGCCAGGCTCCGGTACCGACGTTGCTGCTTCGCTCCGGAGCCCCTGGCGCTGAGGCCGCACGGCGCTGGCCGTTGGCCTAGCCTGTGGCCGGAGTGGCCCGCTCGACGCGGGTCACCTCCGGCACCGAAAATTCCTTCAGCGTGGCGTCAGCGGGTCGCGGGCACCTCGCTTGAGGTGCCCGTTGACCGCCGTCAGCCGCCGAGCTGACGCACCAGCGCCGCCCAGAGCGCGTCCATCTGCCGTAGCGGGGTGAGGTCGAGGGGCAGCCTGTGCACGGAGGTGTTCACCATGACGAGCTTGCTCTGTGGATCGACGTAGATCCGCTGCCCGCGCACGCCCCAGAACATGAACATCCGGCGCTCGCCGGAAAGGATCCACGTCTGGTAGCCGTAGCCGAAGGACGGCGTCGCCGTGCCTGGTCGCAGATGCGGTTGATCCGCGCGCACCGTCGTCGCCTCCATGACCCACGCCGCCGGGATGATCTGGCGGCCGCGCCAGTTGCCGTCGTGAGCCAGCAGCAGCCCCAGGCGCGCGTAGTCGCGCAGGACGGCGTTGAGGCAGCAGTACGTGGCCTCCTGCCCGGAGTTGTCGACCAGCCACGTCGCGTCGGCCTCGGCGCCGATGAGCTGCCAGATCCTCGACTCGAGATACTCGGCGGGCGGGCGGTTGGTTGCCGCACGCAGCACCAGCCCCAGCACCTGGGTCTCGACGGAGGCGTAAGAGAACTTCGTCCCGGCCGCGGTCGCACGATCGTTGAACGGCGTCACCGCGCTCGGGCCGCCAGCGCCGTACAGGAAAAACGTGTCATACGCGAGCCGCGAGACGTCATCGGAGCCGGTGTAGTGCTCGCTGAAGCGCACGCCCGACGACATCTGAAGCAGATACCGGAGCGACGTGCGCCCGTACTCGGAGCCGGCGAGCTCGGGCACGTAGGTGGCCGCGAGATCATCGATCGAGCGGATGCGGCCCTCGGCGACCGCGATACCGACGAGCAT
Source organism: Methylomirabilia bacterium (assembly GCA_041493245.1). Classification (GTDB taxonomy): domain Bacteria; phylum Methylomirabilota; class Methylomirabilia; order Rokubacteriales; family CSP1-6; genus DATHGT01. The sequence continues at coordinate 1,539 of JBGPYK010000398.1, forward strand.
CGCGGTGACGGTCTTGGCCATCGACCACGAGGTGAAGCGATGCCGGTCCGTGCGGCCGTACTGGTAACGCTCGACGAGGATGGTGTCATCACGCACGATCAGCAGACCAGTCGTCGGGGTGCGCGCGAGGTAGTCGTCCAGCGTCAGATCGGCGCCCTGGAACCGCCAGGTGATGCGCGGCTCGGCGACCCGCACGAGGCGCGAGGGCGTCGGCGCCTTGTGAATGAGCCGGCCCGGGAAGATCTCGTCGAAATGGCTGTGGGAGCCGACGAGCGACCCGACGCGATAGAACGTCCCGCGGTCGCCTTTCGGGTAGCCCGCGCCGGCACCGAACTCTTCCGCGTCGGGGCCGCCCGCGGCGAAGCGGGGCGGGGGCTCTTCGCCGGCCGCCGGCGTGTCGCGCGGCGTCGTCCCCGGCGACGCGCAGGCCACCACGCACACGAGCAGGGCGAGCGCCCACACTCGCTGTCGCGCGCTCAGGGTCATCGCGATAGGCTCACTCAAGCCGCAGGACGGTACCCGGATCGTGCACCATGAGTACGGCGATTTTCCATCCGTCGCTCGGCTTGCGAAGGACGTGCGTGGTACCTAGCCGCTCCAGCTCTTGGCCGTCTCCCTTGTAACGCACATGGTAACCGCGCCAGGCCGATTTGGCGACCGGACGAGGCTGGCGACGTAGGTCGTGAGCATGCGGTAACCACTGCGCTTCATCAGTCTCCCGTTGGATTTGATCGGGGGCCCTCGAACGGGCGCGAAGCCCACGTCACCGCTACTTGACGGCGGCCTTGCTGCCCTGTATCACCCCGGTAGCGGTTCGCAGCGGGATGCCACGTCTTCCTGAGGAGAGAGTCATGGAGAGTCTGGACCGGATGCTCGTCGTGGACGCCGATGGCCATGTGAACGAAGGCGACGTCGACCTCTCGGGGCGTCTGCCCGAGCCGTGGCGGTCGCAGGGGCCCGTCAGCCTGAAGGACAATCAAGGCTACCCGCGGATTCTCCTGGAAGGACGGATTTGGGGCACCGCGCAGGGGCCTGGGCCGAGCGTGACGGGGCCCTTCACGGACAAGGCCCGCAAGGGGCGGCCGGGCATGACCGATCCCGTGCAGCGCTTGAAAGACATGGACACGGAGGGCATCGACGTCGCCGTGCTCTTCGGCACCCAGATCGCGCTCACCGTCAACGGCCTCATGAGCGGCGAGATGTCCGCCGCCCTCTGCCACGCCGTGAACGAGTGGCTGCTCGAATACTGCTCCGCCGACCCCCGGCGCCTGCGCGCCGTCGGCCTCATTCCCTGCCAGGCTCCCGAGACGGCCGTGAAGGAACTGGAGTGGGTGGCCAAGCACGGCGCCGTCTCGGCCATGCTGCCCACCAACGTCTACGGCCGGAACCTCGGGGAGCCGTTCTTCTACCCGATCTACGAAGCGGCCGAGAAGATCGGCATGACCCTCAGCGTCCATCCCCAGACCGGCCACGAAGGGGTGCCGGGTGTCTCCGGCGTGATGGCGGCGGGGACGCCGCGCTTCTTCAAGTACGCCTACGTCCACATGACCGCGTTTCCCTTCGAGCTGATGATCGCGATGATGCACATGATCGGCGAAGGGGTGTTCGATCGCTTCCCCCGCCTGCGCGTGGGCTTCATGGAAGGCGGCGCGGGCTGGCTGCCCTTCTGGATGGAGCGCCTGGACGAGCACGTGGAAAAGCTCGCCCCCCAGATGCCGAACCTCCGGCGCCGGCCCAGCGAGATCATCCGGAGCGAGCAGATCGTGCTCACCTGCGAGTCCGAGGAAAGCGGGCTCGATCGCGTGCTGGAGGCGGCGGGCGGGGGCACCGTCCTCTACGCCTCGGACTACTGTCACTGGGACTGCAACTTTCCCGACTCGGTCAAGGACATCTGCGAAGCGCGCGATCTCAGCCTCG
>JBGPYK010000166.1:0-5795 GCA_041493245.1 Methylomirabilia bacterium
CCCAGGCCTGGCGCTTGCCGGTCGTCTTCTTGCCGTAGAACGTGTCGAAGTACTCGTTGTGCGGGTCGGGGTAGTCCATGAACCAGCGGATCCACACGAATTGGAGATCTTGCTTCCACAGCCGCTCGCGGAACACGCGCGGCTCCAGCACCTCGAGGTCGGTCTTCATGTTGAGGTGCTCGAGAAGCACCGCCTGCATGGCCTCGGCCAGCGGCTTGGCGCCGAGCGCCTCGTCGCGCATGGACAGCACGATCTTGGGCCAGTTGCGCCCGCCCTCGTACGGTGTGCCCTTGAGCATCGCCAGCGCGAGCTTCGGGTCGAAGCGCTGCAGCTCGCGGGTCTTCTTGTCGTCGAGCGCGCCGGGGAACCCCGGCGGGATCATGGCGTGGGCGGGGACGGCGAAGCCCTGGGCGACCTTCACCACGTTGTCGCGGTCGATGGCGTGGGAGACCGCCTGGCGGACCTTGAGGTTGTCGAACGGCGGCTTGGTCACCTGCGGCGTGAGGTACCACGTGCCGGGGAACGGGAAGCGGAAGACCTCGCGGCCCGTCCGTGCGTCGGCCTGAAGGCGCCTGAGGTCGGCGGTCTGGAGCGAGGTGAGATCGATCTCGTTGCCCTCGTAGGGCAGGGCGCCAGAGGCGACCGGGATGAACGGGACGATCACCTTGTCCAGCACGATGTCCTTCGCCCCGAAGAAGTGCTTGTTCCTCCGCAGCACCATGTGCTTACCGTGTTCCCACGCCTCGAGCACGAAGGGGCCGTTGCAGACGATGTTGGCGGCCTCCGTCCACTTGTCGCCGTACTTCTCGATGGACCCGCGGTGGCCGGGAAGCGCCGCCAGGTAGGCCGAGAGTACGGGGAAGTAGCCGCGGGGCCCTTCCAGCGTCACCTCGAGCGTCCAGTCGTCCTTCGCCTTCACGCCGACCTGGCCCGCGTCCGTGAGCTGCTTCTTGTTGAATGCCTCGCCGTTCTTGATGTCGTAGAGGAACGAGGCATAGGGCGCGGCGGTGGCGGGGTCGAGCTGGCGCTTCCAGGAGTACTCGAAATCACGCGCACTGCACGGGCCGCCGTCCGACCACTTCGAGTCCTTGCGGATGGTGAAGGTCCAGACGGAGCCGTCCTTGTTGGCGGCGACCTTCTCGGCGACGTAGGGGATGGCCTGGAAGTCGGCGTTGAACTTCATGAGACCGGCGAAGAGCGTCGTGGCTCCCGCGCAATAGAGGTCCTTGTTGAAATCGTGGCTGGACGGATCGTACTGGTACCAGCCGCCGCCGCCGTACCGGAACGTCTGCTCCTTGGCGAGCTTCTCGCCGGGGGCGAGCGGGGGCGCCGCCGCGGCGGGCCGCGCGTTGAAACCGGCGGCGCCAAGCGTCGCGAGCCCCGCCGCGATGCGAAGGAAGTCGCGGCGCCTCACGCCGACGGCGGTGAGACGCTGAGCGAGCAGGTCGATCTGGAGATCCGGGATCGGGGGAGTGGCCATGAACGATCCTCCTTGTGTGCGGTGTGATTCTAGATCATTTCACCGCTCGCCTCGGACGGGCCGGCGTAGCAGCATGTGGAAAGAGCGCAGGCTGCTCAAAAAGGTCCAGATGCGAGGCGGCGCCCGCCGGCCGCACGCGAGGCGTACTCCCTGTACGTTGAGCGTGCGGCCAAGGGCGCCAACGAAGCAGATGGGCCTTTTTCAGCAGCCTGCTTGGGCCGACGTCCTCCGGCTCGCACTACATTTGCCGTGGATCAAGGGCGTCGCGGACGCCGTCGCCGAGGAAGGTGAAGGACAGCATCGTGACGGCGATGGCGATGGACGGGAAGACGCAGAGGTGCCAGAACGAGCGTAGGTACTGCTGGCCCTCGCCGACCATCTGGCCCCACGAGGGCGTCGGCGGGTTGATCCCGACGCCAATGAACGAGAGCGCGGCCTCCGTGAAGATCGCTTCCGGGATGCCGAAGGTGACGGCGACGACGATCGGGCCAAGCGCGTTGGGCAGGACGTGACGCCCGAGGATGCGCCGGAAGCCGGCGCCGAGCGCCCGCGCGCCCTCCACGAACTCCTTCTCCTTGATGGCCAGCACCTGAGCGCGCGTCTGGCGAGCGATCCCCACCCAGCCCGTCAGTCCAATGGCGATGAAGATGTTCGTGAGCCCCGCCCCGAGGGCGGACATGAGCAGGATGACGAAGAGCAGACGGGGGAACGCGTACATGACGTCGACGACCCGCGTGAGAAACAGGTCAACGCGGCCGCCCAGGTAACCGGAGAGCGCGCCGACGGGCACGCCGATGAGGATGACGATCACCTGGGCGCCGAGACCGACGAGCATCGAGATCCGCGCGCCGTAGATCATCCGCGAGAAGAGATCGCGGCCGAGCGGATCCGTCCCGAACGGATGCTCCCGCGTCGGCCCCTCGTTGAGCCTCCCGAAATCCGTCTTCGTATACGCATACGGCGCCAGCGCATTCGCAAACACCGCCGTCAAGCACAGCAACCCAACGACGACCAGACCTGCCATCGCCAACCGATTTCGCAGCAGCCGCCGCCAAGCATCCCGCCACAGACTCGTTCCGCGCGTCGATTTCACCGCGCTCGAGCGCGGGCTTGGCCCGCGCAATCCTGTTTCTTCCTGGGGGGAGGCAGGGAGGAGGGCGCCGTTAGGCGCCCGACGACCGTCGGAAGGGGGGCGTAGCCCCCCTTCGAGCCTAATAGCGAATGCGCGGGTCGAGGAGGCCATAGAGGAGATCGACCACGAGGTTCATGAGCGCCAGGAAGGCGCCGTAGACGAGGACGACGGTCATGATCATCGGATAGTCGCGTCCGGTCATCGACTCCACGAAGAAACGCCCCATGCCCGGCACGCGGAAGATCGACTCGACGAAGAACGATCCCGTCCCGATGGCGGCGAACATGGGGCCCAGCAGCGTCACGATGGGGATGAGCGCGTTCTTGAGCGCGTGCTTGAAGATCACCGGCCATTCGCCGAGGCCCTTGGCCCGCGCGGTGAGCGTGTAGTCCGCGCGGATGACGTCCAGCATGCTGGCCCGTGTGTAACGCGCGACGATGCCCAGGGGCGCCAGCGCCAGCGTGAGGGTGGGGAGGACCCAGTGGCGGGGCGAGTCCCAGCCCCCGGTGGGGAAGAGCGGGATCACGAGCGAGAACAGGACGATGAAGAAGACGGCGAGCACGAAGTTCGGCACGGCCACGCCGAAGGTGGCGAGGCTCACCGAGACGTAGTCCCAGGCGCGGTTCTGGTGCACCGCGGCGAGGACACCGAGGGCGAGCCCGCCCACCGTCGCGACGGCGAAGGCCATCGTGCCGAGCAGCAGCGAGACGGGGAAGGCGGTTTGGAGGATCTCGCCGACCGTCCGCGTCTTGTACACGAACGAGTTGCCGAAGTCCCCGCGGAGAGCGTTGGCGACGAAGATGACGAACTGCTCGGGCAGCGGGCGGTCGAGCCCGTAGTGCGCGGCGAGGTTCTTCTGGGCCTCGGGCGAGAGCGGGTTGGCGCCCTCGGCGACGGGATCGAGCGGGCTGCCGGGCGTGGCGTGCATCACGACGAAGGTGACGAGCGCCATGGCGAGCAGCGTGGGGACGAGCCAGAGCAAGCGCGCGACCGCGTAGTGGACCAACGCCAGGCGCCCCTCAGGGCAGCGCTTTCGTGGGGCCGGGCGCGAAGTGGACGTTGAGGCCGCGCGTGGTGGGCATCGCGTCCGGCGCGGCCAGGGCATGGCTGGCGCTCATGGCGGTCATCATAATAGACTCCGGGTCTCCCATGCTGGGCTACGCCGTGCGGAAGCTCCTGCACACCGCGTTCGTGGCGCTCGGCGTCGTGTCGCTCGTGTTCGTCGCCCTGCGCATGTCCGGCGACCCCGCGTCCACGATGCTGCCCGGCGAAGCCTCGGTCGAAGAGCTGACCGCGTTGCGCAAGGTGCTCGGGCTCGACCAGCCGCTCTCCGTCCAGTACGTGCGCTTCCTCGGCGACGCCCTGCGTGGGGACTTCGGCGTGAGCTTTCGCCACCAGCAGCCCGCGCTGCCGCTGGTCATCGAGCGCCTGCCCGCCACGCTCGAGCTGGCCTTCGCCGCGCTGCTGCTCGCCGTCGTCGTCGCGCTGCCGCTGGGGATCCTCGCCGCGCTCCACCGCGGGCGGGCCGTCGACGTGCTCGCCATGGCCTTCGCGGTGGTCGGCCAGGCCACGCCCTACTTCTGGATGGGCCTCATGCTCATCCTCATCGTGTCCGTCGAGCTGGCCTGGCTGCCCACCTCGGGCCGGGGCGGCCTCACCTACCTGATCCTGCCCGCCATCACCCTCGGCACGCACTTCGCCGCCGTGCTGGCGCGGCTCACGCGCACGACCATGCTGGAGGTGTTGACGCAGAACTATGTAACCACCGCGCGCGGCAAGGGCCTCGGCGAGGCCAAGGTCGTCCTCGCCCACGCGCTGAAGAACGCCGCCGTCCCCGTGGTGACGCTCATCGGCCTGCAGTTCGGGACGCTGCTCGGCGGCGCTGTCGTGACGGAGACGATCTTCGCGTGGCCGGGCGTGGGGCGGCTCGCCGTCCAGTCGATCTTCGTGCGCGATTACCCCGTGGTCCAGGCGGCGGTCTTCGTCCTCGCGCTGACGTTCGTGTCTATTAACCTGCTCGTCGACCTCCTCTACGGGGTCCTCGACCCGCGGATCCGCGATGAGTAGGGTAAGGATCGGCTGGCCGCTCGTGCTGCCGTCGGTCGTCGTGCTCCTCGCGCTCGTCACGGCGCTCGCCGCGCCGTGGATCTCACCCGTTTCCCCGACGGCCGGCGACCTCGGCGGGCGCTTGCGGCCCCCCGCGTGGCAGGCGGGCGGCAGCTTCCAGCGCGTCCTCGGCTCCGACCTTCTCGGCCGCGACGTGCTGAGCCGACTCTTGTGGGGCGCGCGCATCTCGCTGTCGATCGCGTTGGCGGCGACGATCCTGGGCGCGATCGTCGGCTCCGCGGTCGGGCTCGTCGCCGGCTACTACCGCGGGCTCGCGGACGAGGTGCTGACCAAGCTCGTCGACGTCCAGCTCGCGTTCCCGTTCGTGCTGTTCGCAATCTCCGTCATCGCGGTGGCCGGTCCCGGGATCACCGTCCTGGTCGTCGTGCTCGCCGTGGGGAGCTGGGTTGGCTACGCGCGCATCGTGCGGGGCCTGGCGCTGAGCCTGCGCGAGCGCGACTACGTCCAGGCCGCCCGCGCGCTGGGCGCGGGCGACGCCCGCATCCTCGCCCGCCACCTCCTGCCCGAGGTCATCTCGGTGATCCTGATCCTCGCCACCTTCGATGTCGGCCGGATTATCATCCTCGAGTCGACGCTGAGCTTCCTCGGTCTCGGGGTCCAGCCGCCCACGGCGAGTTGGGGCTCCGATCTTCGGGACGCCGCCGTCTACATCCGGCGGGCGTGGTGGACCGCGGCCTTCCCGGGAATCGCCATCATGGTCGTGGTGCTTGGAGTGAACCTGCTCGGTGACGCGCTCCGCGACATGTTCGATCCGCGGACCGTTGCATCACGGGCGCGCTGAGCGGCGGCGCCGCCGCTGGAGGGGGGCGTGATGTGGACAACCAGGTGGATGCAGGGGCGCGTGGCCGGCGCCGTCGTGGGGCTGCTCGCGCTCGGCGCCGGGAGCGCCGCCGCGCAGGGGCGCGGTACACAGATCACGATCTCCCCGCCGGCGGACGCGACCACGATGGACCCCGGCCGGAGCACCCAGGTGCTGACCGTCAACTACTTCGTCAACCTCTACGACACGCTGACCCGCTGGGACGCCTCGCTCAAGCTCCAGCCGGGCCTGGCCAC
>JBGPYK010000172.1:0-5695 GCA_041493245.1 Methylomirabilia bacterium
CGTGCGGCCAAGGGCGCCAACGAAGCAGATGGGCCCTTTTCAGCAGCCTGCGTGTGGTAGATTGCGAAAAATGCCTTCGCCCGAGCAGCGCCTCGCGATCGAGGCCGCGCGCGCGGCCGGCGACCTGCTCCGGAGCGAGCTGGCCGGCGCCCGCCGCATCGCCTTCAAGGGCAGCCCCACCAATCTCGTCACCGAGATGGACGCGCGCGCCGAGGCGCTGATCCTCGGGCGCTTGCGGACGGCGTTCCCCGAAGACGCGATCCTCGCTGAAGAAACGGGAAGCGCGGTGGGACGTTCGGGTCGGCGCTGGATCGTCGATCCACTGGACGGCACCACCAACTATGCCCACGGAATCCCGCTGTTCGCCGTGTCGATCGCGCTCGAGATCGCCGGGCGCGCCACGTTGGGTGTCGTCTACGACCCGATGCGTGACGAGCTGTACGTGGCCGAGCGCGGCGGCGGAGCGTTCATGAACGACCGCCCCCTCGGCGTGTCGACGGCGTCCACGCTCGACGAGAGTTTGCTCGCCACCGGCTTCCCCTACAACATCCGCGAGACCCCCGACAACAACCTGACCGAGTACGCCGCCTTCAGCGTCCGCGCGCAGGGCGTGCGGCGCATGGGCTCGGCGGTGCTCTACCTGGCCTGGCTCGCCACCGGCCGCTTCGACGGCTATTGGGAGCTACGCACGGGCCCGTGGGACGTCGCCGCCGGCAGCCTCCTCGTGGAGGAGGCGGGCGGGCGGGTCACGGGTATCGACGGCACGCCGCTGAACCTCGACGCGCCCTCCGTCCTCGCCACCAACGGCCGGATCCACGACGAGATGCTGAGCGTGCTCGACAAGGTCCGAGCCCGATGACTACGCCGTCCGTCGCGCGGGGCCTTGCCCGGTTCGTACGCGATCTGCGCCTCGCGGACGTGCCGCCGCCGGTCGTAGCTCAGGCGCAGCTCCTCGCCCTCGACACGCTCGGGAGCTGCCTCGCGTCCTCGACGATGGACTTCGGCCGCGCGGTTCTCGACACTGCGGAGGCGCTCGGTGGCTCCGCCGAAAGCAGCCTTGCGGGTCGCCCCGCGAAGGTCTCGGCCGCGAACGCGGTCCTCGCCAACGGTACGCTCGCCCACGGCCTCGACTTCGACGACACGCGCGAGGACGCCATCGTCCACACGGGCTGCGTCGCGGTGACGACGGCGCTGGCCGCGGGCGAGGCGGCCGAGGCGTCGGGCGCGGCGATCGTCGAGGCGTTGATCGCCGGCGTCGAGGTGATGTGTCGCATCGGCCTCGCCGTCCCCGGCCGCTTCCACGCACGCCACTTCCATCCCACGAGCCTCACCGCGAGCTTCGCCGCCGCCGCGGTCGCCGGCAAGCTCGCCGGCCTCGACGAGGACCAGATGGTCCACGCGTTCGGCATCTGTGGGAGCCAGGCGGGCGGCATCATCGAGTACCTCGCCGATGGTACGTGGACCAAGCGCTTGCACCCGGGCTGGGCCGCCCACGCCGGCGTCGTCGCCACGCGCCTGGCCGCCGCCGGCTTCACCGGTCCCGAGCGCGTCTTCGAGGGCGAGCACGGCTTCTACGCGGCGTTCGCCGGCGGCCACGATGCGGGACGACTGGAAGCCCTCGCCGCGAGCGTGGGCCGGGAGTGGGAAATCCTCGCGTTGACCTACAAACCGTATCCCGCGGGCTCGATCGCTCATCCGTACATGGACTGCGCGGCCCGCCTCCGGGAGCAGTACCGCATCCAACCCGAGACGATCATAGAAATCCGCTGCCGGACGGCCGACGGGCCGGTGCCGCGGCTCTGGGAACCGCTCGCCGCCAAGCATCGGCCGGCCAACGGGTATGCGGCGAAGTTCAGCCTGCCATATCTTCTTGCCACGGTGCTGGTCCGGGGCACGGCGGGGCTGGCGGATTTCACGGACGAGGCCGTCCGCGACGCGCGCGTGCTCGCCGTGGCCGGGCGCGTCAGCTACGAGCTGGACCCGACCATCGATTATCCGCGGCAATTCGTCGGCCACGTCCGCATCCGCCTCGACGACGGCCGCGTGCTCGAGGCGCACCAGGACCATCCACGCGGCGGCCCCGATTTCCCGATCGCGCCCCAGGACCTGGAAACAAAATTCCGCGGCAACGCCGGCCTCCTGCTGCCGGCGGCGACGATCGAGCACGTCATCGAGGACGTGGGCCGCCTCGCCACTCTCCATCGCATCGGGCCGCTCATGGCCCGGTTCAGCGGAAGGACATCGCCATGAAAACACGGATGCGTTTCGTCGCCACCCTCACGCTCGCGTGGCTGCTCCTCGCTGGGGTGTCGTGGGCCCAGGACCCGCGCCTCGAGGCCGCAAAGAAGGAAGGCAAGGTCGTCTGGTACACCTCGCTGGTGCTCCCCAGCGCGGAGAAGGTGGCCAAGCTCTTCGAGGCCGCCTACCCCGGCATCAAGGTCGAGGTGCACCGGACCGGCTCGCAGCGCATCATCCAGCGCGTGATGCAAGAGCTCTCGGCCAACATCAAGATCGCCGACGTGCTGCACACCTCGGATGCCGGCCACTTCGTCCTGCTCAAGGAGAAAAAGCTCCTGGCGCAATACACGCCGGCGGGAATCGACAAGTTCCCCGCGGGCTTCAAGGACAAGGACGGTTACTACTTCGGCCTGCGCGCCACCGTGAACAGCATCGCCTACAACACCAAGCTGGTGGCAGCTTCCGAGGCGCCCAAGACGTGGAAGGATCTCCTCGACCCGAAGTGGAAGGGCAAAATGGTCACCGCGCATCCCGGATACAGCGGGGTCATCTCCACCCACGTCCTCGCTCTCGTCCACCTGTACGGCTGGGACTACTTCAAGCAGCTCGCCCAGCAGCGCGTCATGCTCACGCAGTCGGCGGCCGACCCGTCCGGCGTGGTGGCCTCCGGCGAGCGGATCGTCGCCGTCAACGGGGGCGACTATAGCGCCTACCAGCTCAAGAAGAAGGGCAACCCCATCGAGATGGTGTACCCGAAGGAGGGCGTGCCCCTCGTGGTCTCGCCCACCGCCATCACCGTGTTCGCGCCGCATCCCACCGCGGCCCGGCTCTTCACCGATTTCACGTTCACTCGGGAGATTCAGCAAGTGATGGCGGACAGCGAGGGGCTCTACACCGGGCATCCCGACGTCAAGTACCCCGCCGACAAGCCCAAGCTCAGCGACCTGAAGCTCCTCACGGTGGAGCCTGAAGAACTGGAGAAGCGCAACGAGGAGATCAAGAAGCGCTTCGTCGAGTTCTTTGGCGCCTAGCCCTGGTTTGTTCGTGAACGAGCGACGTGCGCGGCGAACGGTGACCCGGGGGGAGGGGGGCGGACGGCGTCCTCTGACCACAGCCGTGGGAGGCGATCGAGTTTCGTGTAGGGCGGGGGCTTGTCCGCCGCCGGCACCATCTCTCATCGGTCAGCGAGCGGCGAGGGACAAGCCCCCGCCCTACAGATCCACAGAACCCCTCCGAGGCCAGCGAGCATCGATCAGGAATAGTCAGGGCTAGCGTGGCCGTGGAACGCTCGCTGCCCGTGTGGGTTTTAGCCGCGCTGGTTGTCGTCGTGTTGATGCTGCTGCCACTCGGCTGGCTTGTCGCGCTGAGCGTGAGTGGCGACGGCGGCGCGACGCTCGCGAACTACCGCGCCGCGGTCACCGACCCGCACCTGCGCAAGGCGCTCTGGAACACCGTGGTGCTCGCCTTCTGGGTGGGTCTGCTCTCGCTCGCGGTCGGCGCGCCCATGGCCTGGCTCACCGCGCGGACCGACCTGCCCAGCAAGCGGGTGATCCGCGCGCTCATGCTGGCCTCGTTCGTCACGCCTCCGTTCCTCGGCGCCTTCGCCTGGGTGATGCTGGCCGGCCCCAACGCCGGTGTCCTCAACAAGCTCTTCCGCAGCCTGACCGGCGCCGAGGACCCGCTCGTCAACATCTTCAGCATGCCCGGGTTGATCTTCGCGGTGACGCTCTACACGTTCCCGTACGTCTACATCATGATCGCCAACACGCTGGAGCTGATCGCCTCCGACCTCGAAGAGGCGGCGGCGATCCTGGGCGCGCGCCGGTTCATCGTGGCCCTGACCGTCACGCTGCCCATGGTCCTGCCCGCCATCGCCAGCGGCTTTATTCTGGCCGTGCTGCAGGCGCTGGCGTTGTTCGGCTCGCCCGCGATCCTCGCCCTGCCCGCGGGTTTCCACACGATCACCACGCAGATCTGGTCGTTCTTCCAGTACCCGCCCAAGGTCGAGCTGGCGGCGGCCGCTTCCATGCCGCTGCTGCTCGCCACCGCGCTGCTCCTCGTCTTCCAGAAGCGCGTGCTCGGGCGGCGCGGCTACGCGAGCATCGGCGGTAAAGGCGGCCAGCGCCGTACGATCGCGCTGGGCTATTGGCGCTGGCCGGCGCTCCTGGGATGCTTCGCGGTCATGACGTGCTCGATCTTCCTGCCCTACGGCGTGCTGGCCAAGGCCGCGCTGTCGCGCGCGTGGGCCCAGCCGATGTCGTGGGAGAACTTCACCTTCGGCAACGTCTGGTTCACCTTCTGGCAGTACAGCGCGACCCAGGCCGCGATCCTCAACACGCTCGAGCTGGGCGTGATGACCGCGACCGTCGGCGCGGCGATGGCGGCGCTCCTCGCCTACACTGTCAACCGCCGCCTCATCCCCGGCTCCCAGTTCCTGCCCTTCCTCGTGCTGGCGCCGGTGGTGATCCCGGGCGTCGTGCTGGCCGTGGGGCTCTTCATCGCGTACACGCGGCCGCCGCTCCTGCTCTACGGCACGCTGTGGATCCTCTTCGTCGCGTACGTCACCAAAGAATTGCCGGTCGGATATTCCCAGTCCGACGCGACGTTCCGCGGCGTCCACGTCGAGCTGGAGGAGGCCGGGCGCATCCTGGGCGGCGGGCGGCTCCGGGTGCTGCGCGAGATCACGGCTCCGCTGGCGCGGAGCGGGATCATCGCCACCTGGTGCTTCATCTTCATCGGCGTCATCCGCGAGCTGTCGGCCTCGATCATCCTCTTCACGCCGAACACCAAGGTGATCTCGGTGGTGATCTTCGACCTCAAGGAAGAGGGCCAGTTCGGCGCCATCGCCGTGCTGGGCCTCTTCATGCTCGCCATGACGTTCGCCACCGTCACCCTGATGCAGACGCTGCTGGGCCGTGACGTGCTGGGCGTGAGGCAATAGGCGATGCCAGGCGTGAGGCAGTAGACGATGCCGGGCGTGACCATCACCGGCCTCACCAAGCGCTACGGCGATGTCGCCGCCGTAGAAGCGCTCGACCTCGAGGTCGCGCCGGGCGAGCTGGTCGCACTGCTCGGTCCCTCGGGCTGCGGCAAGACCACGACGCTGCGCCTCGTGGCCGGCTTCCTCCAGCCCGAGGCCGGTGAGATTCGGGTCGGCGACCGCTGCCTGTCCTCGCCCGGCGCGGTCGTGCCCCCCGAGCGGCGGAAGATGGCGATGATCTTCCAGAGCTACGCGCTCTGGCCCCACATGACCGTCGCCCAGAACGTCGTCTACGGGCTCAGGTTCGGCGGCCGGCAGGTCGGCAAGACCGATCGGGACCGCCGCGTGACCGAGATCCTCAAGGTCGTCCAGCTCGCCGGCTTCGAGTCGCGCTACCCAGGCGAGCTGTCGGGCGGCCAGCAGCAGCGCGTCGCCGTGGCCCGCGCCCTGGTCGTCGAGCCCGAGATCCTCCTCCTC
>JBGPYK010000486.1:0-2881 GCA_041493245.1 Methylomirabilia bacterium
GGCCTCCTCTCCCAAAGAGGACCTAAGCATCTGCTCTTACTCAGTTTCATGACGACGGGGAGTGGCGCTCGCCACATGGGCGGTTCCGCGGAAACGTCCCGCCGCCTCGGTTGCGACGCGACTCGGGTCATCATGCGGCACGACGCGGACGGGCGAATCGTGGAAGTCGGCGCCCGGACGCGGACGATTCCACCGGCGATCCGACGGGCGTTGCACCATCGCGACCGTGGCTGCCGGTTCCCGGGCTGCGGCGTGTCGTTCGGTCAGGGCCATCACATCCGCCACTGGGCCCAGGGCGGGCCCACCACCCTCTCGAACCTCACGATGCTGTGTGGGCGCCATCACCGCACCGTCCACGAGGAGGGATACCAGGTGGAACGACAGCCCGACGGTGAGCTACGGTTCCGGCGCCCGGACGGACAACCTCTACCCGACGTTCCGCCGCCGTCCGCGATCCCAAACGATCCCGTTCGGGCGCTCCGAGCGAGGAACGAGGCGGCCGGGCTTCACCTGCACGCGCGGACGACGTGCCCGGGCTGGCTGGGGGAGCCACTCGACGTGGGCTGGGCGATCGACGTCCTGCACCCGCGAGCCCTCCAGCCCCTGGCGGTCGGCGAGTAAGCCGTCGAAGCCTTGGCGAAGATCTGCGGGTGCGCCGTCGGCCCAGACGATGACTGCCGCGTCGAGCCCTGTCGCAATCCAGGCGCTTGACGCGGACGCGGTCCGGTGTGATGAGCACGGGTCGAGTGACGGAGCGGCGCTCCGACGGTGCGGGCGCCACCGCACCTGGGCGCAGCACGGGCGGGGGCCGGCGAGCAGAGCAACTTCGTCAGCGTGAGCACGGGCGCGCCGACTGCCTGCGCCAGGCGCACCACGTGGTGCAACGATGGCCTATCGGCGGGGGCAGCGACCAGACGGGGAACCGCGAGGACTTACACCCAACTCGGCAACGCCGATGAACTGGGCCATGCGGTCTGGATCGGCAGCGAGCGCGGCCGACTCGCCGTCGTAGATGATGCCACCTTTGGCAATGACTACGGTGCGGAGGGAAAAGGCGAGGGCCACGCGCCTGAACGGCAGCGGCGGTGCCTCTGGCGCGGCGACGGCGGCTTGACGCGGGCCCGTGCCGTCGCTAGTGTGGGTCACTGTGAGTCACGTATCCCTCGTGAACCTCAAGCGGCAGGCCCAGCGATACGGCATCACGCAGGACGACATCGCGTCGTCGGCCAGCGTCGGGCGCAGCCTCGTCTCCCACGTGCCCGCGGGCCGGGCGAAGTCCTTGAACGTCGTGGCCGTGGCGCGGCGTCTCGTCGCCGAGCGGCGGGCCGGCGAGCCCCGTCTCCGCGGGCGCGAGGGGGCGGCGCGCCCGGCCGTCGCCCGGCAAGAATCCACGGCCCGGGCCGTGTTGAGGCACGCCACCGGGTGGGCTGGTGACGACCTGGAGTCCCGCCTCGCCGAGGCCTACGCGTCGCGCTCGAGCGCGCGCGTCTGATCGTGTACCTGCTCGACACGAACCACAGCCGCCGTCCTCGCGCAACTATCCCGCGTGCAAGCATTAGGAGCATCCTGGGCGAACGGACCCTGTGGATCGCGGCGCCGACTCCGATTAACCGATGAGGCACGATGTACTTCGACATCGTCGATATC
Source organism: Methylomirabilia bacterium (assembly GCA_041493245.1). Classification (GTDB taxonomy): domain Bacteria; phylum Methylomirabilota; class Methylomirabilia; order Rokubacteriales; family CSP1-6; genus DATHGT01. The sequence continues at coordinate 1,648 of JBGPYK010000486.1, forward strand.
GTCGGGCCAATCACCGACATTGAGACCATCGCGGCCGGGCCGGCGGGAGAAGGGCTATGCCATCTGCGTCGAGAATCGCGGGGCTGAGGACCTCGAGGCCCGCAAGGTCTACCGGGTTCTGCATGATAGTGACGCGGCCGCTATCGGCTACACGCGGGTCATCGACGAATCCGGCGAAGACTACCTCTATCCTGCTCATTATTTCGTCGCGCTCGAACTGCCGCAGAAAGCAAAGCGTGCGTGGATGGCGTCACGGGGCCCCGCCAAGCGGCGGAGCTCGTCGAACAAGCCGCTTCAGCGGACCGGGGCTCGCGTTGCTCGCTCCGGCCGCTGAGCGCCGTCGATGCCGGAGATGGACGGGTTCGAGGTCGTGGCGGAGATGCGCCACCTGCGTGGCGCGCCGCCGGGGCGCGTGATGATGGCGCGGCGCGAGGTGACATCGGACTGCGCGGTGACGCGAGCGCAATGCCGAGCCGAGACCCTCGAAGCGAAGTGGCGCCGCTTACGGCCGGATGGGGAACTGTGGCCAGAGCGCGGAGAGCACGAGGCCGAGATCGGTGAACGGCGGGAGAGCGACGGGCTCGCTTCCCGAGACGCGGGCGGCGAGATGATACTCACCGGAGTCAAGGACGTGGGCCGCCAGCTCGCGCGCCTCCGGATCGACGAGCCAGAGGTACGGCACGCCGTATCGGGCGTACAGGGCACGCTTCCTGTTACGATCGATGCCGGCGGTGCTGGGCGAGAGGATTTCGACGGCCAGCGTCGGCGCGCCCTCCACGCCGCGCAGGCGCAACGCTTCGAGGCGGACGTCATCGAGATAGACGAGGTCGGGCTGAAGGATTGTCGTTTCACTCGGCGTGTCGCTCAGGATGACGTCGAGCGGTGCGTAGAGGACGAGGCCAAGGTGCCGTGCCTTCACATGAGCGCGAAGAAGATCAAAGAGGTTCGCACTCACGATCTGGTGCAGCGAGGTCGGCGCCGTCATTACGGACAGCTCTCCATCGTGGATTTCGTAGCGCTTGCCGTCGTCGGGCAAGGCCGCGTAATCCTGGTACGTCAGCGCGGTGCGAGCTGTCATCGACGTCGTTCTCTCGACGATTCTACCGACCGGCCGAGCACGCGGTCAATGTGCCGAGTTCGATACACCACGGGCCGCCGGGAGCCACGAAGCCGGTGGAGCTGACGCTCTGGGAAATGATGGAGACCTTGCTGTCCCGGGCGACGGGCGCGTGAC
>JBGPYK010000164.1:0-5853 GCA_041493245.1 Methylomirabilia bacterium
CGCACGACGACGTCGTGTCCATCCGGGCCGATCGTCTCGTGCCGCTGCCCCGGCGCGGGGACCACGTCCCCTCCCGCGACTTCGGCTGATCCGTCACGCTCCCCGGTGGCGCATGGGATTCCCGCGCAGCGGGTGTGCCACAATACGCGGGTCACGCTGACAACCGGAGGGAGCCACGGCATGTTCGATCTGAAGGGGAGAGTCGCGATTGTCACGGGCGGCAACGGCGGCATCGGCCTCGGGATGGCGAAGGGGCTTGCCGCCGCCGGGGCGCGGGTGGTCGTCGCCGCGCGGAACCAGGAGAAGTCGCGCGCGGCCGTCGACGAGCTGATCCGGCTCGGCGGCGAAGCCCTCGCCCTAGCGATGGACGTGGCGGACGAGGCGTCCATCGTCGCGGGCGTTCGCTCCGTCGTCGACCGCTTCGGTCGCCTCGACGTCCTCGTCAACAACGCGGGCATCAACATCCGCAAGCAGCCTCAGGACTACACGCTGGCCGAGTGGCGCACCGTGCTCGACACCAACCTGACCAGCGCCTTTCTCTGCTCGCGCGAGGCGTACCCGGCGATGAAGGGGGGCGGCGGCGGCAAGATCATCAACATCGGGTCGATGATGTCGATCTTCGGGGCGTCGTTCGCGGCCGCCTACGGGGCCAGCAAGGGCGGGATGGTCCAGCTCACCAAGGCGCTCGCGGCCGCGTGGGCGCGTGACAACATCCAGGTCAACGCCGTGCTGCCGGGGTGGATCGACACCGAGCTCACTCGAAACGCGCGGCAGCAGGTGACCAGCCTGCACGAGTCCGTCCTGCGCCGCACGCCCGCCGGACGCTGGGGCGCGATGGACGACATGGCAGGCGTCGCGGTCTTTCTCGCCAGCCCCGCCTCCGATTTCGTCACCGGCACCGCCATCCCCGTCGACGGCGGCTTCGCGATCCAGGGTTAAGCAGTGAAGATCCTCGTCGTCGACGCCATTGCGCCCGAGGGGCTCGACTATCTGCGCGAGCGCGGGTTCGAGGTCGACGAGCTGCTGCGGCCGGCGCCCGAGGCCCTCCGCGCGCGGATCGGCGACTACGAGGGCCTCATCACCCGCTCGCTGACCGCGGTCACCCCCGAGCTGCTGCGGTACGCGCGGCGCCTCCGGATCATCGGGCGCGCCGGCGTGGGCGTCGACAACATCGACGTGGAGGCGTGCTCGCGCCGCGGCATCGTGGTCGTGAACGCGCCGCACGGCAACGTGGTGTCGGCCGCCGAGCACACGGTGGGGATGCTCCTGGCGCTGGTCCGTCACATCCCCGAGGCCCACCGGCGCCTGACCTCCCTCGAATGGAACCGTAACTTCTACGGGACCGAGCTGTTCCGGAAGACGATCGGCGTGGTCGGGCTCGGCAAGGTCGGCTCGCGGGTGGCGGCGCGGCTGCGGGCCTTCGAGACCCGGATCCTCGTCTACGATCCCTATGTCCCCGAAGCGCGGGCGCGCGACCTCGGCGCGACGCTCACGGATTTCGCGACGCTCCTCCGTGAATCCGACGTGGTCACCTTCCACGTGCCGCTGACCGAGGAGACGGACCACATGCTGGCCGCGCGCGAGCTGTCCGCCATGAAGCCGGGGGTGCGCATCGTGAACTGCTCGCGGGGCGGCGTCGTCCACGAGGCCGACCTGTTGCAGGCCCTCGACAGCGGGCACGTCGCGGGGGCGGCCATCGACGTGTGGACGGAGGAGCCACCGCGCTCGGAGGTCCTCCGGCGGCTCATCCAGCATCCCCGCATGGTCGTCACTCCCCACCTCGGCGCCAACTCGAGCGAGGCGCAGGTCAACGTCGCCCTCGACGTGGCGCGCCAGATCGTGGCCTTCCGCGACGGTGAGCTGGTGGAGTTCGGCGTGAACGTCCCCGTGGCCGACCCGGCGGCGGTCGGCGAGCTGCGGCCGTTCATCCTGTTGGCCGACCGGCTCGGGCGCTTCCTGGTCCAGCTCGATCCCGCCCATCTGGCGAGCGTCGAGGTGAAGCTGGCGGGCGCCGTCGCCCACAGCGATCCCGAGCTGATCGCCCGCGCCGTGCTGTCCGGCCTGCTTGCGCCCGTCATGGCGGGGCCCGTGAATCTCGTCAACGCCCACCTCGTCGCGAAGGAGCGGGGCGTCGGCGTGTCCATCGTGCGGGACGAAGAAACGCACGGCTACGGCAGCCTGCTGACGGTGACCACCGAGACGCGGGAGGGCCGCAAGGTCATCGCGGGCGCCGTGTTCGACGGCCAGCCGCGGATCGTCCAATTGCGTGACCTGAACATCGAGTTCGCGCCGGAGGGCTACATCCTGGTCCTGTCGTACGAGGACCGCCCCGGCATCGTAGGCCGGATCGGCTCCATCCTCGGCGGCCTCAACGTCAACATCGCGGCCATGCACGTGGGGCGGAAGTCCAAACGGGGACACGCGATCGTCGTGCTGATCCTCGACGAGGACCTCGCGACCGAACAGGTCGCGGAGGTGGCGCGCGCCGTCGAAGCCGACTTCGCCCGCCTGATCCGGCTGGTGTAGGAACCTGAAAGGCACCGGAGAATTCCTCGGCCTCCGGGACGTTCCCGTTGAGCCGCAGTGTCAGGGCGTCCGCCAGTCCGTGCCGGTCTCGGCGATGAAGCGCGTAGCGTCCGGCGGGCCCCAGGTGCCCGCGTCGTAGTTCGGGAACTGCGGCGGGGGCGCCGCTGCCCAGCCTGCCATGACCGGGGTGAGGATGTCCCACGCCTGCTCCACCCAGTCGCCCCGCGCGTAGAGTGTCGCGTCGCCGTGGATCGCGTCGAGGAGCAGACGCTCGTACGCTTCGGGAGGCTGGCCGCCGAAGACCTCGCCGTAGTGGAAGTCGAGGGTGATGGGCTCGAGCTTCATCTCGGGGCCGGGCGTCTTGGCCGTCACCGTGAGCGCGATGCCCTCGTCGGGCTGGATGCGGATGACGAGGACGTTGGCGGCGACGCGGGCGGGATCGCGGCGGAAGATCATGTGCGGGGTGCGGTGGAAGGTGATGGCGATCTCGCTGACGCGCGAGGGCAGGCGCTTGCCCGTCCGGAGGTAGAAGGGGACTCCGGCCCAGCGCCAGTTGTCGACGAGGAGCTTCAGCGCCACGTACGTCTCCGTCGCGGAGGCCGGCGCCACCCCCGGCTCCTGGCGGTAGCCCGGGACCGGTCGCCCGTTGAGGAAGCCCGGGCCGTACTGGCCGCGCACCGCCACCTCGTTCACGCGGGCGGGATCGATGGGGCGGATCGCGTGCAGGACCTTGTTCTTCTCGTCGCGCACGGGGCCGGCGTCGAACGTCACCGGCGGCTCCATCGCGAGGAGGCAGAGGAGCTGGAGGAGGTGATTCTGGGCCATGTCCCGGAGCGCCCCCGCTTCCTCGTAGTAGGCGCCCCGCGTTTCCACGCCGAGCGTCTCCGCCACCGTGAGCTGCACGTGGGCGACGTGCGTCCGGTTCCACAGCGGCTCGAGGATCCCGTTGGCGAAGCGGAAGACCAGGATGTTCTGCACCGTCTCCTTGCCGAGGTAATGATCGATCCGGTAGATCTGCTCCTCGCGGAAGGCGGCGGCGAGCAGGCGGTTTAGCGCGCGGGCGCTCTCGGCGTCGCGGCCGAACGGTTTCTCCACGATGATCCGCGTCCACCCGCCCTGCTCGCGGGCGAGGCTCGCGCCGCCGAGGTGCTGGATGATGTCCTGGTAGAGGCTCGGGGGCGTCGCGCAGTAGAAGAGGCGGTTCGCGCGCCCGCCGCGCTGGCGTTCGATGTCGCCCAGCGTCGCCTCGAGGCGGCGGTAGAGGTCGTCTTCGGTGGGGTCGCCGGACACGTAGGTGAGCGCCGAGGCGAAGCGGTCCCACACCTTGTCGGACGGCGGCTGGATGCGCGCGAACTCCGTCACGGAGGCGCGCACGCGCGTCCTGAACTCCTCGCCGCTCATCTCCGTCCGCCCCGTGGCGATGATGGAAAAGGGCTCCGGCAGCGTGCGCGAGGCGTAGAGGCTCCACAGCGCGGGGATCAGCTTGCGGCGCGTCAGGTCGCCCGATGCGCCGAAGATGATCAGCGCGAACGGCTCATCGGCGGACGGCATGGCCCCCGAAGGCGTTCCGCAGCGCGGCGAGGAGCAGATTCACGATGAGGCGAGTCACCGTGCGTCGTGCGGGAGCCGTGCCCACGCGGCGTCGAGCGGCGGCGGGCTCGACGCCTCCAGCTCGAGGACCTTGGCCAGCCGGCGCTCGTGGCGCTCCGCGTGCGAGAAGCGGGCGCCGATGAAGGTGCGGGCCAGCGTGATGGCCGTCTCGAGGCTCACCACGCCGGTACCGAGGCAGAGCACGTTGGCGTCGTCGTCCTCGCGGGACTGGCGCGCGGTGAAGAGGTCGTGGCAGAGCGCGGCGCGGACGCCGCGGATCTTGTTGGCGGCGATCGATACGCCGGCGCCGCTGCCGCAGATGAGGATGCCGGCGTCGACGAGCCCGTCACGGACGGCGACGCCGACGAGCCGGGCGGAGTCGGGGTAGTCCACCGGATCGGTCGAGGACGTGCCGAGGTCGACCACCTCGTGGCCGTCCTCGGCGAGCGTCCGGATCACTCCGTCCTTGTAAGGAAATCCCCGGTGGTCACAACCGAGCGCGATGCGCATCGCTCAACGAGCGGAGCGGGCGAGCTTGTCCGGAGGGAGCAGCGAAGCGGCGGCGCGATCGACGATCCAGGTGAGCGTGCCGTCGGCCGGGCGCACCATGGCCGCGGGCAGGACGACGCCGTCGCGCAGCATCGCCTTGACCGCCTTGGCTTTCTCCGCGCCGGCGACGAGAAAGACGACCCTCGCGGCGGCGTTGATCGGTGGGAACGTCAGGGTCAGTCGCTGCGGGAGGGCGGCCGCGGCGGCGTGGACGGCGACGACCGGACGGAAGACTTCCTTGAGCGCGGGCGAGCCGGGGAAGAGCGACGCCGTGTGCCCGTCCAGTCCCAGCCCGAGCAGGACGAGGTCGAAGCGCGGCAGCTCGCCGCGCCGCGTCTCGAACACCCCGGCGAGCGTCCGCGCGTATTCGGTGGCCCCCGCCTCCGGATCCTCGGCCTCGCCACGCAGGCGGAAGACGCGCTCGCCCGGGATCGGGACCTTGGACAGCAGCGTCTCGTACGCCATGCGGTAGTTCGATTCCGGATGGTCGGGCGGCACGCAACGCTCGTCTCCGAAGAACACCCACGTGCGGTCCCACGGCACGCGCTCGGCGAAGGGCGGCGCGGCCAGGCGCATGTAGGTGGCCCGCGGCGTGGCGCCGCCGGCGAGGACGATCGAGAAGCGGTCGCCCGCCGCGACCGATTCCACAGCGGCGTCGACGATCGCCTGCGCCGCGGCGTCGGCCAGCGCGGTGGCGTCGTCGACGAGCCTGACCTCGGGTCCTTCATCCATAGATCGATGATACTCCGACGACCACTGGACATGGGGGCCCCAACATGGCCCCCATACCCCCAACGCTCGGGGCGCCCCGGCAAAGCCGTGGCGCTCCTCGATATTCCGACAGGCTCCAGGGACATGGGGGCCCCGACATGGCCCCCATACCCCCAACGCTCGGGGCGCCCCGGCAAAGCCGTGGCGCCCCTCGATACTCGGACAGGCTCCTACCATCACCGTCGACCGCTCACAGCGGGAGCGTCCGGTCGAGGGCGTCAACCCGGGGTAAGATACCGCCCATGGCGGACACGTGGGAAGTCCTCACCCTGCGCGGTCTCTCGACCACCGACGAGCGCGCGGAGGAGTTCACGGGGACGTTGGTGATCCACCGGGTGGGGAGCAGCGAGCCCGTCGAGTCGGTGTCGATCCGGATCAAGCGCTCGATCCTGGTCGAGCTGCACGACACGCTGGGCC
>JBGPYK010000473.1:0-2943 GCA_041493245.1 Methylomirabilia bacterium
GCGCGTATCAGACACTCTCCGCCCTGCTGCGAGCCCGAACGGAGTGACGATTCGCTGAAGGCCGGCCGCGTCTCGGAGTGTCACTCGACAGGTCACCGGCGGCCCGGTGGACGCAGGGGGACGACCCTGAATCGGCGCCGAGCTCCGATCCGGTACGTGTCGAAGTCGTCGTGGTCTACCGTGAACACGGAGGTCAGTGATTCGCGCTCGGCGACGTGCATGAGCGTCGCGTCGGCGAAGTCCATCGGTCGGTCACGGTAGGGAGGCGCGCGGTCAGGCGTCGGCGGACGGCGGTCCGCACGGTCGTCGATCGATCGGGGTTGCCACCCGCGAGTGTGCCGAATGTCTTGGCCGCCACTCTGTGCAGGCGGGCCTGCTCGTCGTCGCTGTCCGTGACTCCTCGCCTTGCCGTGAGCCACTCCATCGCGATTCGCTCCAGCAGGCCGCCGACGCTCCGTCCTTCGCGACGGGCTTCGTGCTCCAGCGTGGACTTTACCTCGGTGGCGACCCGCCAACTGTAGACCTCGGACTTCTTCATGCACGACAAAGTAGTGCCCCCGGGCGCGATCGTCAATCAGCTATCGGGACCCCAGGTCAAAGACCATCTCGCGGGTCCCGCTCGGTTCGAGAGAGCGTAGGCGGGGATACGTCGGGACGAGATGCTGAGGTTAGGATCAAATCAGTGGCTACTATCTGTTGTCATCGCGTGACGTCGAGGAATGCCGACAAGGCAGGGTCGGACGCGATGCGATCGGCCGAGAGGCTCGCGAGCGCGGCGCGCACCAGCGCGAGGTCCCGCGCGGCCCACGCCAGCCCGAGCGCGACCCGCAGCTCCGCCGGCGTCAGCAGAGCCGCCTGATCCGCGCGGAGCCATTCGAGCGCCCGCGGTCCGACAAACGCCCGCTGGAGCGAGAGACACAGGTCGCGTGCCTGGGAGGTCGCCAGCACGGCCCGCTCAGCGGGAGTCACTCCTGCCCCTCGAGCACGGTGATGTCGGCGATGTCCTGCGGCGAGCCTCGCAGCCTCTTGAGTCCGATGAGCCCGGCGCGCGAGACCACCGTTACGGAATGTCCCTCCCACTCAGTGCTGGTGCACGTTTGCCACGCGGTCTCGGTCGCGCCCGGTTGGACCTCGATCACGTCGAGCACCAGCACCTCGGGGTCCCCGGGGATGATCTTGGTGAGCCGATGCATTACGACCGCGCCCTCAGCCAGCCGCGTGGGTGTCCGCTCGCGTCGAACGAACCCGTGGGGCAAGAGCACATCGACGATCTTCGCGACGGCGTCCGGCGGTGCCAGCAGGTCGATATCGATCGTCGCCCTCGGGTGCGCGTGGATGGACATCGCGATTCCCCCGCAGATCGCGTAAGGGATCCGAGCGCCGCCGAGGGCCCCCACGATGGCTCGAAATTCCTCAAAGAGGTTCGGCATGCCGGCCTCGGCGAGCGTAACACGAAGGCTTTCTCCTCCACCGCGACGCGGCGTCCCGGGTGCACCTGTTGCTCTCCCGGTCCTTGACGGCGGGCCGGGGCCGGCGCAGGATGCCTCGTGCTCACCCCGCGCTGACGGGGACAAGGAGGACTCATGCTCAACCCAGGAGACAAGGCGCCCGATTTCGTCGGCCGCGATCACAGCGGCAACACCGTGAAGCTCTCGGACTTCAAGGGCAAGCCGGTCGTGCTCTGGTTTTTCCCCAAGGCCGACACCCCCGGCTGAACGGCGGAGGGTTGCGGGTTCCGCGACCTGAAGGCCGAGTACGACCGGAAGAACGCCGTGATCCTCGGCGTGTCCTTCGACACTCCGGCCGACAACAAGAAGTTCGCCGAGAAGTACACCTTCAACTTCCCGCTGATCTGCGACACCGACCGGACGATCGGCACCGCCTACGGCGCCAACGTTGACCCACAAAAGGGCGCGCAGCGGGTTGGCGTGGTGATCGACCGAGACGGCAAGATCAAAGAGTGGCACGCGCGCGTCGACGCCCGCGCCTGGCCGGCCGAGGTCGTCGGCACGCTGTAGCCGGATCACCTCGGACGAGGAGACGACGCGATGGAGCTGGGACTCAAGGGCAAGACTGCGCTCGTGACGGGTGCCAGTGAAGGCATCGGCATGGCGATCGCGCGGAAGCTGGCCGAAGAGGGCGTGCGCATCGCCATCTGCGCCCGCACCGAAGTGAAGCTGAAGGAGACCGCGGCCGAGATCGCCCAGGCCACCGGGATGGAGATCGTGCCGATCCCGGCCGACCTGCGAAGTCTCGCCGGGTGTCAGAGCTTTGTCGAGCACGCGGCCGAGCGATTGGGCGGCGTCGACATCCTGGTCAATAACGCTGGGGCCTCGGCCTTCGGGGCGTTCGTCGACCTGCCGGACGACGCCTTCGTCGATGCGATCAACGGCAAGCTCCTGGGTTACATTCGCTGCGCGAAGGCCGTCATCCCGCACATGCGACGGCGCGGCGGCGGCACCATCGTCAATATCACGGGCACCACTCAGCAAGCGGTTCCCTTCCATACCCCGGGCAGCGCCTGCAACGCCGCGATTCGGATGTTCAGCAAAGAGCTCTCGATCGAGCTTGGCTCGCTGAACATCCGGGTGAACAGCTTGGCGCCCGGCCGCATCCAAACCGCCCGAGGCGACCGGCTGTTGGAGGCGAACGCGGCGGCCCAAGGCATGTCGCGGGACGTCGTGCTCAGCCAACTCGTCAAGACGATCCCGTCGGGCCGGGTGGGCACCATCGACGACATCGCCGACGCCGTCTGCTTCCTCGTCTCCGAGCGGGCCACCTACGTCAATGGCGCCGCCTGGGTGGTCGACGGAAGCAAGTCGGTCGTTATTTGATGGCGCGATCAAACTTACCAGCGAGGGTTCGATGATCGATCGAGCTATCGAGGCGGTCTTGCACGCCCGCGCGAGCGGCGAGCGCTACCCGCCGCCCAGCGAGCAACGA
>JBGPYK010000119.1:0-6731 GCA_041493245.1 Methylomirabilia bacterium
CGACCTCGCGGTCCTCCCCGGGATCCGCGAGCTGTGGGGCTACTACCGCGACCGCCGCCCGGAGATGTACGCCCCCGTCGTCGACGTGCCGGCCGGCACGCTCCACCCCCCCGCCCCCGCCGAGCCAGCCGGCACCCGCGCTTCCTGACACCCTGCGCGCCAGCGGCGGAGCTACCCTCCCCTTGACGGGGAGGGTCGGCGAGCGAAGCGAGCCGGGGTGGGGTGGGGTGCCGGCGCAGGTGGTGTGCGTCGCTGAACCGCCTGCTCCGAGGTCGATAATGGCGAACGAGCGCGCTCGTCAGCTACGTGTAGACCAGACCGACGCCGAGAGAAAACTCTGGAGACGCCTCCGTGTGCTGAAGACTGACGGCTTCCATTTTCGTCGACAGGTTCCGATCGACCACTTGATCGTCGACTTCGCGTGCTGGTCCGACCGGCTCATGATCGAGGTCGATGGCGGCCAACACAACTGGGAGGCCGGCCGACATGCCGATGAAGCACGCGATGCCCATTTGCATCGTCACGGCCCCCACCCCCACCCCTCCCCGCGAGGGGGAGGGGCTTAGGCCGATGGCTCTAAAGTGCTGCGAGCACGCGTTCGGGGATGAATGGGGTGTGGCGTAGACGGGCTCGCGTGGCGGCGCGCACCGCGGCGGCGATGGCGGGCGCGACGAGGGGTGTGGCCATCTGGCCGACGCCAGTCGGGGGGTTGGGAGTCGCGATCAGCTTCACGTGCATCTCGGGGACGTCGCGCATGCGCGGGACGATGTAGTCGTAGAAGTTCGACTGCTGGACGATCCCGTCCTTGAAGGTGATGCGCTCGCTGAGCGCGAGGCCCAGGCCGTAGACGATCGAGCTTTCCGTCTGCGCCACGATGTTGTCCGGCTGCACGGCGATGCCCGGGTCGATCGCGCACCAAAAGTTGTGGACGCGGAGGGCGCCGCTCGCGCGGTCGACCGAGACTTCCGCGACACCCGCGACCATCGTGTTCGAGTAGTCGGCGAAGGCCAAGCCGAGACCGCGGCCCGGACGCGGGCGGCGGTAGTCGGACATGTCGACCACCGCCTTGACCACGGTCTGCCCGCGCGGCGTGTCCTTGAGAAGCTGGAGCCTGAGCTCGACCGGATCCATGCCCCGCCGCTCCGCGATATCGTCGAGGAACGCCTCGGTCGCGAACTTGTTCGCCACCACGCCGATGCCGCGCAGCGGTGAAGTGCGGATGCCGGTGTCCTGGCCGAGCTGCTCGGCGAGGCGGTTCGGGACGTCGTACGTTCGGATCTCCGTGCCCGCGATCGCGATGACGTCGTTCTCCCTCAAGATGGTCTTGTAGCGGACCGGGTCCATGAACGGGGTCACCCAGTCGCAGGCGAGCCGATGCTGCCAGGCGACGATGCGGCCCGAGGCGTCGAGTCCCGCGCGCAGGAAGTGCGCGCTCATCGGCCGGAACCGGCCGTTCTTCACGTCGTCCTCGCGCGTCCACATGAGCTTGACCGGCCGCCGGACCTCCTTGGACAGCAGCACCGAGTCGACGACGAACTCCTCGTCGCGGTGCCCGCGGCGGCCGAACCCGCCGCCCAGCAGCGTGTTGTGCAGGCGCACCTTCTCGGGCGGGATGCCGAGGGCCTTGGCCACCGCCGCCACCGCCATCGTCTGCCCCTGACTGCCGACCCAGACCTCGCACGCATCCCCCGACGACGAGACCGCGGCGACCGAGTTGAGAGGCTCCATCTGCGCGTGGTAGGCGTAGTCGCAGCGGTATTCGGCCTCGAGCACCGTCGCCGCCTGGTCCATCGCCGCGTGCACGTCGCCGGTCTTGTCCCACGGCTTGCCCGCCTTCTTGAGATCGCGCGCGGCGGCCGCGTAGCGGATGATTGCCTGGTCGCTGTCGAAGCCCCATCCCGGCGCGCGGCGATCCCAGGTGACCTTGAGTGCGTCCTTGGCGGCGAACGCGGCCCACGGCGTCTCCGCGATGACGCCGACGCCGAACGGCAGCCGCACGATGCGGACGACACCGGCGACCGCGCGAGCCGCGCTCTCATCGACCTGAGCGGGCGCGCTGTCCTCGACCGGGGCGCGCAGGATCGCGCCGTAGAGCATCCCGGGGACCTGGACGTCGATGCTGTACTGCGCCGTGCCGTTGACCTTGCCCGGTAGATCGACCCGCATCACGTCCTTACCGATGAGGCGGAACGCGTCGGGTTTCTTCAGCTCGTCCGGTTTGACCTCGGGTGCCTTCGTCGGGATCTGGGCGAAGGCGGCGATCTCGCCGTATGTCAGGCGCCGGCCCGACTTCGCGTGAACGACCACGCTGGGTTCGGTGGACAGCTCGGCGACGGGCACGCCCCATCGCTGCGCGGCGTTGTCGAGCAGCACGCGCCGCACCTGAGCGCCGAAGATCCGCAGCGGCTGGAAGTAGCTGCGGACCGCGTTGGAGCCGGCCGTGTACATGAGCCCGCCGAAGCCGGGGTTGCCGTAGAGCTTGTCGTCCGGGGGCGACGGCACGACGCGCACCTTCGCCCAGTCGGCGTCCAGCTCCTCGGCGAGGATCAGCGGCAAGGAAGTCAGCGAGCCCTGGCCCATTTCCACGGCGGGCGACTGGATGTAGATGGTGCCGTCCGTCGCGATGCTCACCCACGGGCTGAACGCCGGCGCGTCGCCCGCCGTCGCGGCGAGCATCGCGGTCCCGCTCTCGGTCGTCGCCATCCGCGCGCAGCCGGGGAGCAGCACACCGAAGGTGAGGCCGGCCGCACCAACCATGAACTCCCGCCGGCTGATGTCGAGGAGCGCCACGGCTTCGCCGGGGCGCTCTGAGCATTGGGGGGTTTGGGGGTCCCTCATGTTCATCATCGCTCAGCCCTCCCTCACGGTGCGCTCGATCGCGCGGACGATCCGCTGGTACGTCCCGCACCGGCAGATGTTGGCCGACATGTGGTCGACGATCTCGGCGCGCGTGGGACGCGGATTCCGCGCGAGCAGCGCGGCGGCGTTCATGATCTGTCCCGACTGGCAGTAGCCGCACTGGGGCACCCGCTCGGCGAGCCACGCCCGCTGCAGCGGATGCGTGGCGCCCGGGGACAGCCCTTCGATCGTCGTCACCGAACGCCCGCGGAGCGTCTCGATGGGCGCCTGGCACGAAAACGTCGGCTGCCCGTCGACGTGCACCATGCAGGCGCCGCACTGGGCGACTCCACACCCGTACTTCGTACCGGTGAGCTTCAAGTGCTCGCGCAGCACCCACAGCAACCGGGTGCCGTCGGGGACATCCGCACTAACCGGCCTGCCGTTGACCCTGAAGTCGACCGCCATGAGGTCCTCCTGTCACGAGCACGGATCGCGCAGAGGAATGGTTCTCCATCGCGTCCTTGAGGGGTCATTGTAATTCAGTGACCGGGTGTCAGTTTTTGTTCCGCCGTTGATGAATTGCGTGCCAACCCGACAGTCTTCTTCATGGTGTCTGTCTAGTTAGCACCGCTCGTGGGTGTGTGGACCCAGGAGCCCTAGATGTTGTGGTGAATACGGCCTCATGGTCCGGCATCCGGTGTGCACCGGTGAGCTGCCGTGAACCAGTCTGCCGGCGCGGGGGTGGGTAAGAATCTGCTGGCGGAGGGCGACCGGGAACGGCGGCAGCGGCGCCCGCTATACCAGGAAATCATCGTTCGCGCGACCGTCGCCGTCCTTGTGTTCGCCTTCAACGAGATCGAGGGCCTCGGTCTGTCCGGCTACACGAATCCGGTCACGCGCGCCGTCTCGCTCCTTGGCCTCGCGTTCAACCTGCCCTATTTCGTCGCCGCCCGTACGGGCTGGCGCCCACGCCTGCAGGCACACGTCCGCATACTCGGCGACGTCGCCTTGGTGACGGCCGGGATGTACGGCGTCGGCGGTCTGGCCGCCGCCCAGTACATCGGTGTCTACGCCATCATCCCGGTCTACGTCGGCATTGTGCTCTCGAGCCGGGCGTGCATCATGGCGAGCGGCGCGGCCACGGCGAGCTATCTTGTCGTGGCGTTGTTCGCGCGCGGGACCGGGGCGCCGACGGCCGTCGTCCTCCCTCACGCCTGGAGAATCATCGCCTTCAACCTGCTCGTCCTCAACGTGGTCGGCGTGCTCACCGCGTTTCTGTCCCACGCCTACCGGCAGAGCCGCCGGCGGACGCGGGCGAGCGAAGGGCGCTTCAGCGCGGTGGCGGAGTCCGCGATCGACGCCATCATTTCCGCCGACGCGCGTGGCAGGATCCTGTCCTGGAACAAGAGCGCCGAGACGATGTTCGGCTACGCGCGGGAGGAGATCGTCGGCCAGCCCCTGACGCGGCTCATGCCGGAGCACTCCCGGGCCGCGCACGAGCGGGAACTCGCCCGCTATCTCGCCACCGAGCAGCCGCGGGTCATCGGCCGCACGGTGGAGCTGGAAGGGCTTCGGAAGGACGGCAGCGAGTTCCCCGTCGACTTGGCTCTGTCGAGCTGGAGAACGGAGGAGGGGCTGTTCTTCAGCGCCATCATCCGCGACATCACGGAACGGAAGTCGCTCGAGGAGCAGCTCCGCCAGTCGCAGAAGATGGACGCCATCGGTCGGCTCGCCGGCGGGGTGGCGCACGACTTCAACAACCTCTTGACCGCGATTCTCGGCTACGGCTCGTTGATCGGTCGGGGGCTGCCTGACGGAGACCCCACTCGCGCGCGCGCCGAGGAGATCGTCAAGGCGGCCACGTGCGCCGCCTCCCTGACGCGACAGCTCCTGACCCTCAGCCGCGGCCAAGTGCTCGAGCCGACCGTGCTGAACCTCAACGCGGTGGTGGCGGACATGGAAAACATGCTCCGGCGCCTGATCGGCGAGGACATCGAGGTCGTCACCAGCTTCGACCCCGCGCTCAGTCCCGTGAAGGCAGACGCGGGGCAGATGGAACAGGTCTTCCTCAACCTGGCCATCAACGCGCGTGACGCGATGCCCCGCGGCGGCCGCCTGACCATCGAGACGGCCAACGTCGAGCTCGACCACACCTATGCCCGTGGCCACATCGACATCACGCCCGGCCCGTACGTCATGCTCGCCGTCAGCGACACCGGCTGCGGCATGGACGCGGAAACCCAGTCGCACATCTTCGAGCCGTTCTTCACGACCAAAGGCCTCGGACAGGGGACCGGCCTCGGGCTCGCGACGGTGTACGGCATCGTGAAGCAGAGCGGCGGCGCCATCGGTGTGTACAGCGAGGTCGGGCGCGGCTCAACGTTCAAGATCTATATTCCCCGCGTGGCCGGTGGCGTGGAACGCCGCGACCCGACGCGGCCGGTGGAGCTTGCGCGAGGCTCGGAACGCATCCTTCTCGTCGAAGATGAGACCACGGTCCGCGATCTCGCCGCCAGTCTCCTCAAGGCGAGCGGCTACACGATGCTGGAGGCCAGTGACCCGAGTGAGGCGCTGGCGCTGCTTGCCAGAGGTGACGAGCCGATCGACCTGATGCTGACGGACATCGTCATGCCGGGGATGAGCGGCCCAGACCTCGCGAGCCGGCTGGGCGGTCCCCGTCCGGAGATGAAGGTGCTGTACATCTCCGGCTACGCCGGCTCCCACGTGACGCATGACGCCGCCCTGCCTCCGGGGAGCGCATTCCTGCCCAAGCCGTTCACGCCCGAAGCCCTGACCCGCAAGGTGCGGGAAGTGCTCGACCAGCCCGCCCGGATGCTTCGCCCCGCGCTCGACGCACCCCCGTTCGCGTAGCCCGCTCTAGCGCCCGCGCCCGGGCGATCTCTCAGCTAGTGGGTCGCTCGGTGACGTGACCGCACCGCTTGCACGTGCGATTGGCTTCGCTGCCGTAGAACTCCTCGTACACGCGCGAGACGGGGTCCTCCCGGTAATCCGCGACGTGCCTGACCGCCTCGTGCAGCGTCGCGCCGCAGCCGGGACAGTACCGGAGGAAGCGGTCGCGCTCCTCGGGCCTGCGCTTCCGCTTCATGACGAGCACGAACGAGTCGGGGGCGAAGCGCGGCGCCGCGTCTCATCCACGACTTGACCACATAGCCATGTCGTGGCTATGTTGCGTGTGCGGAGGGCGGCGCACAGACGATGAAGACCGTGAAGATCGCCGAACTGAAGAACCGGCTCAGCCACTATCTGCGGCTCGTCCAGCGCGGCGAATCGATTTTGGTCTGTGACCGCGACCTGGTCATCGCACGGATCGATCGTGTCACGGCCCACGTGGCCCTTCCGGCTGGCGACAGGGAGTGGCTGGACCGGCTCGAGCGGCGGGGGGTCATCCGCCGGGGCGCCGGCAAGCCGTCACGACAGTGGCTCGGCCGCCGTCCCGCTGTCGGAGCGGACGTGGTGGCGGCCCTCCTCCAGGAGCGGGACGAGGGGCGATGAGGTTCTGGGACAGTTCCGCGTTGGTGCCTCTCCTGGTCGAGCAGGACGCCTCGTCTCGTGCCGTCGCCTGGGCCGCCGAGGACGACACCATGGTCCTGTGGACGCTCACCACGGTCGAGATTGTCTCCGCGCTGCATCGGCTCGTGCGCGAGCAGGCTCTCGCCGAAGACGCGGCGCAGCGGGCCGAGGTCCGCATGGAGCAACTCGCGCGCGTCTGTCACGTCGTCGTCGACGTCGAGTCGGTAAAGACGGTGGCTACGCGGTTGCTGCGGCTACATCCGCTCCGGGCGTTTGACGCGCTCCAGCTCGGCGCCGCGCTGCACTGGGCCGAAGATCAGCCGCACGGGCGGACGCTGCATACCCTCGACAACCGGCTC
>JBGPYK010000444.1:0-3147 GCA_041493245.1 Methylomirabilia bacterium
ATCGTAACGGGGGCCGCGTGGCCGGCGAGGACCGTGGGTGGCCTGTGATAGGCACGTGGGGCTTCACCGGAGCGCCTCCCGCCGGGCTTTGATGCGCGCCAACGCCGTGCGCAGCCCCGCCGAATCTCCTGCCGTGATGAGGCGCTCGAGGTCGGCGAGCGCCGCACGGAAGGCGTCGAGTCCCGCGGCCAGCGCGTCGCGGTTGGCGAGGAAGATCTCCTCCCACATAGTGGCGTCGGAGGCGGCGATCCGCGTGGTGTCGCGGAAGCCGCGCGCCGCCAAATCGAAGGCACCGGGCTCGAGCCGCTCCACGGCGTCGACGAGCGCGAAGGCGGCCAGGTGCGGCAGGTGGCTGATCGCGGCGACCGCGCGGTCGTGGGTGTCCGGATCCAGGGCAAGCACCCGCGCCGCGCCCAGCGCCTCCCAGAACACCGTCACCGCCTTCACCGCCGCCGGCGCGGACGTCTCCGTCGGAGTGACGATGACGGTTGCGCCTCGGAAGAGGTCCGCCCGCGCGTGCGCATAGCCACTCTGCTCCGAGCCCGCCATAGGATGACTGCCCACGAAGCGGAGCGGGTAGGTGCGCGCGAGGCGCCCGGCGACGGCGACGATCGCCGCCTTGGTGCTGCCGACGTCGGTCACAATGGTCTCGGGCCCGACGGCGCGGGCCACGTCCTCCAAGAGCCGGCCGAGGGTGCGCACCGGCGTGGCGAGGACCGCGAGGTCGACGTCTCGCAGGGTCGCCGTGAGGTCGGTGGTGACGGCGTCCATCACGCCGTCGCGACGGGCGGCGTCGATCCGCTCGGGGTCACGACCGACGCCGACGATCTCCGCCGCCACCCCGTGGGCGCGGGCCGCCTTCGCCACCGACCCGCCGATGAGTCCGAGCCCGACAATTGCGAGACGGCGGATCACGCGCCGCCGGACCCCAGCACCCGCCCGAGGACCTTGATCAGCTTGCGGTTCTCCTCGGGTGTTCCCACGGTGATTCGCAGCGCGGTCTCCATGCCGAACGGGGTCATGGGCCGAACGATCACGCCTTCGTGAAGGAGCTTCTGGTAGATATCGGCCGCGCTGCGGCCGACATCGACCAGGATGAAATTCGCCCGCGAGGGCACGTAGGTGATGCCCAGGCGCTTGAACTCGTCGTAGAGGAAGTGGCGGCCCGCCTCGATCATGCGCACGCACTCGAACACGTGCGCCTCGTCGTCCAGCGCGGCCAGCGCCGCGGCCTGGGCCAGCGAGTTGACGTTGAACGGCTGGCGGATGCGGTTCATGAGGGCGACGGCGTCGGGGTCGGCGAGCGCGTAGCCCACGCGCAGACCGGCCAGGCTGGCCGCCTTGGAGAAGGTTCTCAGCATGACCACCTTGCGCCCCTGCTTGACGTAGGAGAGCGTGTCCGGAAAGTCGGGCCCCTGGGCGAACTCGGTGTACGCCTCGTCGAAGACGACGATCGTCCGCGGCGGCACGCGCGACAGGAAGTGCTCCACCTCGTCCGCCGTCACGATCGTCGCCGTAGGGTTGTTGGGGTTGGCGATGAAGACCATCTTGGTGAGCGGCGTGATGGCGCGCGCCATGGCGTCGAGGTCGAGGCGGTGGTCCTTCAGCATCACCATCACGCGGATCCCGCCCGCGGCCTGCACGATCATCGGGTACACGACGAAGGAAGGATGGGGCACCACGGCCTCGTCCCCGGGCTTGAGGAACGTGCGCACGAGCAGTTCGATCAGCTCGTTCGACCCGTTGCCGAGGAGCACCTGGTCGTGCCCCACCCCGTGCCGCTTGGCGAGGGCCTGGCGCAGGTAGAAGCCGCTGCCGTCGGGGTAGCGATTCAGCCCGCTCAGCGCGGCCGAGATCGCCTTCTGGACCCGGGCCGAGGGCGGGAGCGGGTTCTCGTTGGAGGCGAGCTTAATCGGGTTGGCGATCCCCAGCTCCCGTTCCAGCTCCTCGATCGGCTTCCCGGGCTCGTAGGGAGCGATCCCGAGAATGTGCTCGTTGGCCAGCGACTCCCACTGCGTGTGCATACTGTCTCCTTAGGCGGCCGGGTACGACCCCAAGACCTTGAGGAACAGGGTGCGTTCCTCGATTTCCTTCAGCGCGGAGGCGACCGTCGCCGTCGCGCGGTGACCTTCGAAGTCTGCGAACAAGACGAACTCCCACGGCCGGAACTTCGCCGGACGCGACTCGATGTGCGTGAGGTTCACGCTGCGCCGGGCGAAGGGCTCGAGGACCCGATACAGCGCGCCCGGCTCGTTGCGCATCGCGAACACGATCGACGTCTTGTCCTGCCCGGTCGGCGCGCTCGGATGCCGGCCGATGACGAGGAACCGCGTGGCGTTGTGCGGGTTATCCTCGATGCGCCGCCGCAACACGGGGACGCCGTACCGCTCCCCCGCCAGCTCGGACGCGATCGCCGCCACACTCACGTCGCCGGCCGCCATCTCGGCGGCGGCGGCGGTCGACGTCATTTCTTGGGTGGGGGTCTCGGGCAGGTGCTGAGTGAGCCACTCGCGGCACTGCGCCAGCGCCTGGGGATGGGACACGACGACCTTGACGGCGTCGAGATCCCGCGCCGCCGAGAGCAGGTGCTGACTGACGGTGAGCGACAGCTCGCCGCAGATCACGGCCTCGGAGTCGATGAGCCGATCGAAGGTGACGTTCACCGCGCCCTCGCTGCTGTTCTCCACCGGAACGACGCCGTACTCGGTCCGACCCCGCTCCACGTCGTCGAAGACGTCCACGATGCCGCGTGCGGGGGTGAACCGCGAGGCGGCACCAAAGTGCTGGAGCGCGGCCTGGTGGGTGAACGTCGCCGACGGACCGAGATAGGAGACAGCGAGCGGATGCTCCAGCGCCCGGCATCCAGACAGGATCTCGCGCCAAACGGCGCGGACGGTGTCGGCGGGCAGTGGGCCGGGGTTCCCGGTCGTCAGGCGGGTGATGATCTCGGCCTCACGCGCCGGCGCGTAGTACGGCAGATCATGCCGTCGCTTGAGGTCTCCGATCTTGAGGGCGGCCTCGGCACGCTGGTTGAGGAGGTGGAGGATTTGGTTGTCGAGGTCATTGATCCTGGAACGCCAATCGTCCAGGTTCATAGGGACTCCTGCCCTGCTGCTCTCTCGTGAGTACCGCGCATTATAGGCCCAG
>JBGPYK010000044.1:0-10908 GCA_041493245.1 Methylomirabilia bacterium
AATCCTCGGTGTGACCGCTGGCGGCGATGGCCTGGGCCTCCAGCTCCATCTGGGTCTCGAGACTCTCCCACGTGGACTGGTGGAACAAGCGCTTGGCGCCCCCGATGGCCAGCGTCGGCCCCGCGGCCAGCTCGTGCGCCAAGGCGTTCACGGCGCTCCGCAGCTCGGCGTCGGGCACGACCCGCGTGACCAGCCCCCACTCGAGCGCCTCGCGCGCGGAGAGCACGCGGTTCGTGAGGTACAGGTCCAGCGCTCGCCGCAAGCCCACCAGCCGCGGCAGGAAATACGATGACGAGCCGTCCGGCGTGGCGGCGATCTTCGCGTACGCCATCGTGAAGCGCGCCGATTCCGCGGCCACGACCACGTCGCCGGAGAGTGCCAGGCTGAACCCGCCGCCGGCGGCCACCCCGTTCACCGCCATGATCACGGGCTTGACGCTGCGCGTGAGCCGTGACACGGCGCCGTGCAGGTAGGTGGTGAGCTCCTTGATCAGAATGCCGATGCGCGGCAGGTTGTCGACGAAATCCTTAACGTCCCCGCCCGCGCAGAACGCCTTGCCCGCCCCCGTGATCACCACGCTGCGCACGCCGGGATCCTCGTCCACCTCGAGGGCGGCGTGAAACAGCTCGCGGCCCAACCCAAGGTCCAGCGCGTTGTAGGCGTCGGGACGGTTGAGGGTGATGGTGGCGACGTGGTCCCGCCGCTCGAGCAACAGGTGCTGGTAGGCCATCAGTGTTCCTCCGCCGTCTCTTTTGGGCCCTTGTATCGGCTGACCTGGGCGACGGCGCGCGTGATGTCCTCGATCCGCAGCGGCTTCGAGATGACCCCCGCCACGCCGTGGGCCCGGCGCTCCGCGGCCGACAGCTCGACGCCGAAGCCGGTGACGACGAAGACGGGAACGCCCGGCACCGCCGCCTTGACCGCCTGAGCGACCTCCCAGCCCGACACGCGCGGCATGGTGAGGTCGGTGAAGACGAGGTCGAACGGCTCCCGCTGCACGCGCTCGATCGCCTCGGCGCCGTCGGTCAGCACGACGACCCGGTGACCGTTCGCCTCGAGCACGTCGCCCAGCACCGCCGCCACCGCCTCCTCGTCGTCCACGACGAGGCAGCGGAGCCCGGCGACCAGGGGCGGCTCGGCGGCGGCGAGAGGAGCGGGAGGCTCGACCAGCGAGTTGCGCGGGAACGCGATCCGGAACGTCGTGCCCCGCCCTTCTTCGCTCTCCACGTCGATGCGGGCCCCGTGACGGCGGAGGATGCCGTACGTCATCGACAGCCCGAGGCCCGTGCCCTGGGGGCCCTTGGTCGTGAAGAACGGGTCAAAGATCTTTTCCTTGACGGTGGCCGGGATGCCGACGCCGGTGTCGGCAACGGTCAGCTCGATGACGTCGCCGGCAACGGCGCTGCTGACGGTCAGTGTCCCCCCTTGGGGCATGGCGTCGACGGCGTTGAGGATGAGGTTGGTCAGGGCCTCGCGCAGCTCGGCGGCGTCGCCCGCAACCGAGGGCAGCGGGGCGGTCGACGTACGCACGTCGATCACGACCCCCTGGCGGAGCGCCTCCTCGCGCCACCGCGACTGCGTCATCTCCAGCGCCTCGCGGATGACCTCGTTGAGGTCCACGGGGGTCATCGGCTGGTCGCGTCGCACCCGGGCGAATTCCTGGAGCCGGCGCACCGTCTGGGCACCGTCCAGCGCCGAGCGCTCGATGACCTGAAGCCAGCCCGCGAGCTTCGGGTCCTGCACGTAGCGCTGGAGGAGCTGGGCGCGGCCGAGGATCGCGGCGAGGAGATTGTTGAAATCGTGGGCCACGCCCGACGCCATCTCGCCGAGCGCGCGAAGCTTCTCGATCCGCACGAACTGGTCCTGGGCCGCGGCCAGCTCGCCGTAGGCGCGCGTGCGCTCGTCGAAGAGCCGCGCGCTGCGCAGGGCGAGGGCGGCAAGCTGGCCGATGTTCGTGAGCAGCCGCTCGTGGGACGCCGTAAATCCGCGCTCACTGCTCCGGAGTGCGATCACGCCGAGCGTCTGGTCGCCGGCCGTCATCGGGACGCCCAGCCAGAAGCGGTGCGCCGCCGATCTCGCGATGGGCTGCACGCCGTGTCGCGCGCACTCCGCCAGGTAGTCGTTGCTGCGGAGCGGGCGGCCCGTCCCGAGGACGACCGACGTCAACCCCGCGGAGCGCAACGGATAGCGCTCGTGCCCGGGCTGGGGAACGCCGTCGTCGATGCGGAACACGACCTCCAGATCGTTGCGCTCCTCGTCGACGAGAATCACGAACATGTGCCGGACGTCGAGAACGCGCGCCACCTGCGTGGAGACGGCGTCGATCAGCGCGGCCCGATCGAGCTGCCCCGTCACCGCCTGCGACAGCTCGTGGAGCACCGACAGCTCCTCGACCTGGCGCCGGTTCTCTTCGAAGAGCCGCGCGTTGGCGATGGCGATGCCCGCCTGGTTGGCGATGACCTCCATGAGGTCGAGCTCGCCCTCGGACAGCTCGCGCTCGCGTTCCCACCAGACCGCGATGAGGCCACCGATGAAGCGGTCGTGGGCCACGATGGGGACGAAGAGCTGACTCTGGTGTGGCGCCAGCTCCCGGACCACCGCGGGGACGCGCGGATCGGCGGCGACGTCGCGGGAGAAGACGGGGCGCCGGGTGCGCACGGCCTCGGCATACAAGTCGTGCTTGACGATCGACAGGCGAAGCCCCCTGATCGCCTCCAGACGCTCGGGCGGGACGTGATACCCGCTGTGGGCTTCCAGCCACTCGCCGTCCTCGCCGAGCAGCCAGACGCCCACGGAGTCCGTGTCGAGGGTGTCGGCGACCCGGCGGAGGAAGTGCCGGAACAGCGCGCTCAGGTCGAGCGTGGTCGAGAGCGCGCGACTGACGGACAGGAGCACTTCCGCCTCGCGCAGCTTCGCCTGCGTCTGGCGGGACAGATCCGCGTTCTCCAGCGCGAGGCCGACCTGCGCAGCCACGCCCCCGAGCAGCCGGATCTCGCCGGGCGGGAACTCGCGCCCTGTGCGCCACCAGACGAGGAACAGGCCGCCCACGCTCTCGCCGTGTACTTGGGTCGGTGTGAAGAGCGCCGAGTACGGCGGCACCATCGCGGTCCACTCGGGGTCGAGCCGCGGATCGTTCTGCGCGTCTGAGGTCCACAGACCCTGCCCACTGCGCCAGAGGTCCCGGAGGCCCAAGGAGCGATCGAGCACGATCGGGCGGTCGCGGAAGAACTCGCGGAGGTTGTCGGGCACGTGGTAGCCCGCCACGGCCACGAGGACGTCCCGTCGCGGATCGAGGACGTACGTGCCGACCATATCGGCGCCGAACGCCCGCCCCACTTCGCGCGCGACCCGCCGCATGATGTCCTCGCGCGAACCGGGCTCCGAGAGAACGCGGCCGACGGCGAGCAGGATCGTCGTCTCGCGCAACCGCTCCCGCTCCTCCGCGTAGAGGCGGGCGTGGTCGAGCGCGAGGGCGGCCTGGGCGGCCAGGGAGCCGAGCAGTGCGCTGATCTCCGACGTCAGGGGTAACGGCGTCACGCGGTTGAGCGCGAAGGCGCCGAGGACCCGCTCGCCGATCGCGATCGGGTAGGCCGTGAAGTAACGCATTCCGTGGGCCATCACGCGCGCCGCGTCAAAGGCGCGGGGATCGCGCACGATGTCGGTCCACAGGATCGGCTCGCGGTGCTGCACGACCCAGCCGACGAGGCCCTCACCCAGCGCCAGCTCGGTCGGCAGCCCTTCGCCGAGCTGTGGATCGCCGTGGGCGAGGGACTTACGCAGCCGTCGCGTCGCGGGATCGAACACCCACACGCTCACGTACGGCGCGTCGAAGAACTGCGCGACGGCGGCTGCGACGTTCTGGAGGACCTCCTCCATCTGCAGCGACGACGAGACGCGCCGGTTGACCTCCTCCAGGGCGAGCAGCCGCTCGCCGTACTCACGGGCGCGGCGGTAGAGCCGCGCGTTCTCGAGTGCGATAGCGGCCTGGTCGCCGAAGGTGCGGAACGTCCGGACTTCCTCGTCGTCGAAGGTCCTTGGCGCGCGATCAGCCATCACGAGCACACCGGTCGCCACGTCGCCCACGACGAGGGGCAGGGCGAGGACGGCCTGGGGGGGGGACGCCTCGAAGTGGGCCCGGAGGCTTGCCGTCAGCGTGATCCTCGGGTCATTCAGCAGGTCGGGCGTCATGACGAGACGCCGTTCGCTCATGGCCAGCCCCGCGGCGCCGATTCCATGCTCGAACACGACGTCCCGTCCGTAGGCGGGATCGAGGCTGGCGTCGTTGGAGGAGCCGAAGACGACGAGGCCCTCGGTCCCCGGGCGCGTGCCATAGAGCGCGCAACGCATCACACCGAACAGCGCCCGCACGCTCTCGACGATCCGCTGGCCCACCTCCTCGGGGTCGAGGGACTGGGAGATCAGCCGGCCCAGGTCGGCCAGATGCTCGGCCGTCCGCCGCCGCCGCTCGCTCTCCTCGTGCAGCCGCGCGTTCTCGAGGGCGATCGCGGCCTGAACGGCGAACGCCGCGGCCAGGCGGACGTCCTCCTCGGTGAAGCGTCGGCCGGTGTGGTCACCCACGGCGAGCACTCCGAACACGCTCTCCCGCACGGCGAGGGGGACGGCCAGCAGGGCGCGATCCGTCGACCGCTCGACGCGCGCGACGACCTCGGGCCCGTAGATGATCCGGAGATCCGCGAGCGCGTCCTCGGTGAGGACGGGTCCCCGCTCGCGGACGGCAAGGCCCGCGATCCCCTGGTCCGACGGCAGCACCCGCGTCCACTCGAACGTCGGCTCGGTCTCCCGGGCGATGGTGAGCGCGACCAGGCGTCCGGCCTGCGCGTCGAGACGGTAGAGCGCAGAGGAGCGGGCGCCGAGGAGGTCGCAGACGCTGTCGACGATACGCTGCGCGACGACGTCAGCGTCGAGGGTGTCCGCCACCAGCCGCTCCACCTCGGCCAGCGCCGCCATGCGCTCGGCCTGCCGCCGCGTGTCGCGGTACAGGCGTCCCTGCTCGATGGCGAGGGCGGCCTGGCCCGCGAACGCCTCAGCCACCTCCTGGTCCCGAGCCGTGAAAGGCCGCCGGGCGCGGAAGCTGAAGACTCCGATCGTCCGGGCTCCGACCTGGAGCGGCACGCCGAGGTACGAGGTGTAGCCGAGCCGGCGGCTGGCGGCGAGGTGCTCGGGAAGAAGAATGAACGGGGCCTCGCGCTCGATGTCGGCAATAATCGCCCGCCCTTCGGTGACCACCCGCCCGCTGAGGCTCTCCCGGATCCCGATGCGCGCGCGCAACATCGTTTCGACCGCGGTGCCGGCGAGGCCGGCGAGAACCAACTCATCGCCGTCGACGAGCCGGAAGCCGGCATTGTCCACGCCGAGCAGACGCGCCGCTTCCTCGGCGATCGCAGAGAGGAGGGTCTCCGTCGGGACCGCCGAGTTGATCGTCTTGTTGATCTCGAGCAGCGCGCGGAAGTGCTCGCGGCGCGTCCGCTCCTCGGCGAAGAGTCGGGCGTTGTCGATGGCGATGGCGGCGTGGCTAGCGAGCGAGCGCAGGACGTCGAGGACTTCGCGCGATTCGTCCTGGCGGTCGCGGGCGACGATCGTGAGGACCCCGAGCAGCCGGTCGCCATGGAGCAGCGGTGCGCCGTGAAAGGAGACCAGCCCTTCCGCGCTCGTCTCCGCGACCACGCGGGGCAGCGTGAGCGGGACCCGCGAGGCGGCGACGGCGCCCACGGGCCCCTCGCCGATTCTGACGGACGTGGCGCTTTCGGGAGACTCGAAGCCGGCGGCGGCCCGCAGTGACAGCGTCTGTTCGTCGGGCTCGAGGAGCCAGAGCCGGGCGGCGCTCGCGCGGAGGATCTCGAGCCCGGCGTCGACGATGCGCTGGAGCACGGTCTCGAGCGGGAGCGTCGCGGCCAGCGTCTGGCCCAGCCGCATGAGGCTCTCCAGACGCCGGCTTTTCTCTCCCGCCTTGGCGTCGAGCGCCTCCGGCTCGCGGCGGACCAT
Organism: Methylomirabilia bacterium; assembly: GCA_041493245.1. Lineage (GTDB taxonomy): Bacteria > Methylomirabilota > Methylomirabilia > Rokubacteriales > CSP1-6 > DATHGT01. Next base: position 6,004 of record JBGPYK010000044.1, read on the forward strand.
CTCGCCGCGCGCGCCTTCGCCTCCGCCCAGCGCCGGCGCGGTCGCCGTCGGCCTGACCGCCGCGTCGGGGCGCCGACGCAGGACGCGCGAGACGGCGAGTACGAAGTGGCGGATCCCGGCGGTCAACGTTTTCGTAAGACCGGCTGCAGGAACTGACCCGTGTACGAGCGGTCGGCCTGCGCCGCCACGTCCTCGGGGGTCCCCGTCGCCACCACGCGGCCTCCCTCGTCGCCACCTTCCGGGCCCAGGTCGATGACCCAGTCGGCCGTCTTGATGACGTCGAGGTTGTGCTCGATGATGACCACGGTGTTGCCCTGGTCGACGAGCCGGTTCAGCACCTCGAGCAGCTTCTGGATGTCGGCGAAGTGCAGTCCGGTCGTGGGCTCGTCGAGGATGTAAAGGGTCCGGCCCGTCGCGCGCCTCGACAGCTCGGTGGCCAGCTTCACCCGCTGCGCTTCCCCGCCCGAGAGCGTCGTGGCGGATTGCCCCAGCCGGATGTAGTCGAGCCCCACGTCGTCTAGCGTCTGGAGCTTCGACTTGATGGCGGGCACCGCGTCGAAGAACCCGAGCGCCTCGCGGACCGTCATGTCCAGCACCTCGGCCACGCTCTTGGCCTTGTAGCGGATCTCGAGCGTCTCGCGGTTGTAGCGCTTCGCCTTGCACACGTCGCACGTAACGTAGACGTCGGGCAAGAAGTGCATCTCGATCTTCACGAGCCCGTCGCCCTGGCAGGCCTCGCACCGCCCGCCCTTGACGTTGAAGGAGAAGCGCCCGGGCTGGAAGCCACGCATCCGCGCCTCCGGCGTCCGGGCGAAGAGCGCGCGGATGAAGGTGAAGACGCCGGTGTAGGTCGCAGGGTTCGAGCGGGGCGTCCGCCCGATGGGCGACTGATCAATGTCCACCACCTTGTCGACGTGCTGGGCGCCCTCGATCCGGTCGTGGGCCCCTGGGCGCTCCTGGGCCCGGTGGAGCATCTGCGCGAGCGCGCGATAGAGGATGTCGTTGACGAGGGTCGACTTGCCGGAGCCCGAGACCCCGGTCACGCTCGTGAAGGTGCCGAGCGGGATGCGGACGTTCATGCCGGCGAGGTTGTGCTCGCGCGGGTTGTGGATCGTCAGGAAGCGGCCGTGACCCTTGCGGCGCTCTTCCGGCACGGGGATCGCGAGCGCCCCTGACAGGTACCGCCCCGTGAGCGATTCCGGATTGGCGATGATCTCGTCGGGCGTCCCCACCGCGACCACGTGGCCGCCCAGCTCCCCCGCCCCCGGGCCGAGGTCGATGACGAAGTCGGCGCTCCGGATCGTCTCCTCGTCGTGCTCGACGACGAGCACGGTGTTCCCGAGATCGCGCAGCCGCTTCAGCGTCTCCAGCAGCCGCCGGTTGTCGCGCTGGTGCAAGCCGATGGACGGCTCGTCGAGGATGTAGAGGACGCCGACCAGGCTCGAGCCGATCTGGGTGGCGAGCCGGATGCGCTGGCCCTCGCCGCCGGCCAGGGTCGCGGCGGGCCGATCGAGGGTGAGGTAGTCGAGCCCGACGTCGTGGAGAAACCCGAGGCGCTCCCGGATCTCCTTGAGGACGCGCCGGGCGATGATCGCCTCCCGCTCGTTCAGCGACAGCTCGGCAAAGAACCGCTCCGCTTCCTTGATCGTGAGGCGCACGACGTCGGCAATCGAGCGGCCCGCGATTCGGATGCCCAGCGACTCCCGGCGCAGCCGCGAGCCCTGGCAGGCCTGGCACCGCCGCTCCGCCATGAAGTGCTCGATCTCGCGACGGGTCTCCTCGGACTCGGTGTCCCGGTAGCGGCGCTCGAGGACGGCCACGACGCCCTCGAACCCCCCGTCCCGTTCGCCGGACAGGATGACGTCGCGCACGCTCTTCTTGAGCTTGGCCCAGGGGACGTCGAGCGCGAAGTGGTGCCGCTTGGCCAGCACGGCCAGCGTCTGCCGGAAGTAGGTCGTCTCGCGCCCCGCCCACGCCGCCAGGGCACCGTCCTTCAGCGACCGCTGCGGGTTCGGAACGAGCCGCTCGGGATCGATCTCCCAGCGCGTCCCGAGGCCCGCGCAGGTCTCGCAGGCGCCGTAGGGGCTGTTGAAGGAGAACATGCGCGGCGACACCTCCGGCAGGGAGACGCCGCACTCCGCGCACGCCAACCGCTCGGAAAACATCATGGTCGCGGCGTCGCCGCGGCCGGATTTGGCCGAGGGTGGCCTGCTGGAGCTGCGTGTGGACCCATCCGGCTCGTTCACCGGCTCCACCTGCACGACGCCGTCGGCCAGCCGCAGTGCCGTCTCGAGCGAGTCGGACAGCCGCGAGCCCAGCGTGTCGCGGACGACCAGCCGGTCGACCACGACCTCGATCGTGTGCTTGCGGTGGCGGTCGAGATCGATGTCGTCGGTCAGCTCGCGCACGGTGCCGTTGACGCGGACGCGGGAGTACCCCTGGCGCGCGAGGTCGAAGAAGAGCTTCTTGTACTCGCCCTTGCGCCCCCGCACGACGGGCGCCAGGACCAGGAGCTTCGTGCCCGCCGGCAGCGCCAGTACGCGGTCCACCATCTGTTGCACGGTCTGGGCCGAGATGATCCGCTGACAGGACGGGCAGTGCGGAACACCGATGCGGGCGAAGAGCACCCGTAGGTAGTCGTAGATCTCGGTCACGGTGCCCACCGTCGAGCGCGGGTTCTTCGACGTCGTCTTCTGCTCGATCGAGATGGCGGGCGACAAGCCCTCGATCGAGTCGACTTCCGGCTTCTCCATCTGCTCCAGGAACTGCCGGGCGTAGGCGGACAGGCTCTCGACGTAGCGGCGCTGCCCCTCGGCGTAGATGGTGTCGAAGGCCAGCGACGACTTGCCGGAACCCGACAGTCCGGTGATCACGACGAGCTGATCGCGGGGGATCTCGAGGTCGATGCTCTTGAGGTTGTGCTCGCGCGCGCCGCGGATGACGATCCGGTCGCTGGCCATGTCGTTCTATTGTGTCAGCGTCGCCGCGCGGCGGCAACTTTCTCGCGTCCGACGGCGCGCGCGAGCGCGGCGACGAGCCACGCGGTCGGGGCGGCCACGAGGGCCGGGTACTGGGTGACGACGGCCGCCGGGCTCGTGGGCAGTGGCGCCAGCCAGGCGGCACCGGCGGTGATGACGGCGAAGAGGCCGGCGCCGGCAAGCACGCCGGCGACTCCCTCGCGCTGCGCGCCCGCCGCGCCACCCGCCGCCACGAGTGGCCCCAGGAACGACGCGGCGGCGAGACCGGCCCCCTGGAGGAACAGCCACCAGCCGTCCGCGATCCACGTGCTCCCGGCGGCCGCCGCGCCGACCACGATCGGCCAGGCCACGATCCCGATGCCGGGGCGACGGGCCCAACTTCCGGGACGACCGGCGGCGATCTCGGCGAGATCGACGAGACGCTGACGTAGCGCCGACGCCGACGCGACGAGGAGCGCGCCGAGCGCCACGACGGTCACGCCGAGGAAGCGCGCGCGCCCGGGTCCGGCGACGACGGCGGGAAGCCCGGCGAACGACGCGGCGGGTGGGGCGCCGATCGACAGCTCCGGGGCCGCATCGACGGCGTAGACGCCCCATGAGGCTGCAGCCAGCACGACGGTCAGCACAATCACCGGTGCGAGCAGCGCGGCCGCGCGCGAGGGCGGAGCGACGGGCCGGACGAGGGCGAGCGCGCCGCCGGTGAGCGTCACGGTGAGGCCGAGCCACCCGGCGAGCAGTCCGGCAGTCGACGCGCCCGGCCGGTCCGCCCACGCCACCCCGGAGACCGGCGCTCCCGGCACGCGCTTGCCCGTCTCGAAGCGGACGCGCGCGCCGGCGGGGATCGAGAGTTGATCGCCGGGCCGGAGCGCCAGTGAGTCGCCGGCGGACAGCCGCCATTCCCGCAGCGTGATCGCCGCGCGGTCACGCTCGGCCACACGGTAGACGTCGGCGGTCACGGCCGTCACGCGGTGGGGCTCCGTGAACGTCAGCGTGGTCGGCTCGAGCACGAGGGCACCCTCCTGCACCCAGGCGCTGCGCGGGCTCAGCTCGAAGGCGCCCCGCGAGGCGACGCGGCCCCAGACCGTCCACGGCGGCGCGCCCGCGCTGACGCCAAGGAGGACGGTCGCGATCAGGAGAGCGGCAGCGCCGAGGCCGAGCGCGGACGCGGCGACGCGGCGCCGGCCGGGCCAGACTGTGGCCGCGAGCACCAGCGCCGCTGCCGCGCCCAGCGTCGCGCGCGGCTCGACACCGAGCACGCGGCCGAGATCGGTGATCACGCGGAAGCCGGCACCGAGGACGCACGCCGCCGTCACGAGGACGATCGCGAGCGCGACGCGCCCCCGCGGCGCGGAACCCGCCTCGGGCGCCGCGAGGAGCAGCGCGAGCAGCGGCGCCGCGAGCGCGGCCAGCACGAGCAGCGGGGCTTCCACGCCGCCGCCCGTCACGCGGCCCACCACCGCCACCACGAGGGCGGGGCCGGTCCAGGTGGCGACGGCGCCGATCCCCGTCATGCCGGCGGAGCCACGGACGCGGCGGGATCGCGGGGGGATGCTCGGCGAAGCAGGACCGCGATCGTCACGAGAACAGCGACCACGGGCGCCACGACGGCGGCGTACCACCACAAGATGCTGAGACCGGCCACGCGCACGGCACCGACACCGGCGGGGAGGACGGCGAGGACAGCACCGCCGGCGAGCAAGACGAGCATCACCATGATCCCGACCCGCCGTCCTGCCGTCGTGGGCACCGCGCCGGATTATAGCAGCGCGGTCTCCAAACCGGTATGCTGGGCCGGGTCTAGAAGCCTATCGAAGTATCGAGGAGCGCCACAGCCTCGCCGGGGCGCTCCGAGCGTTGGGGGGGTATGGGGCATCGCCGTTAACCTAATTCTCGCGTATCGAAGGGCGCTGTAGGGCGGGGGCTTGTC
>JBGPYK010000290.1:0-4229 GCA_041493245.1 Methylomirabilia bacterium
CCACGACGTCGATCGGACCGACGCGCGCGAAGAGATCCGCGACTTCGGCCGGCGAGCCCGCATCGCAACGCGCCAACGAGATCGAGAGCCGCTCGGCGCGCGCCTGCTCGCCAGCGGCCCGGGCGGCGGCCTCGTCGTGCGTGTACGTCGAGACGACCTCGAGACCGTCGCCGGCCAGCGCCCGCGCCATGGCGAAGCCGAGGCCTCGGCTGCCACCGGTCACCAGCGCCCGTCGGAGCGGTTGGCAGGGAGTGCCGGCGCGGGAGTGATCCCGCGGCCCGTGGGCCGCGGACGGGGACGACATGCGCGGAGTCTATCCCCAGGCGATTGGAGGGCGCAAACGAACGCCGCGGCGCTCGACTATACTGGGCCGCATGTTCGGATTAGGGGGCGCCGCGATGCCCGGCGAGCGGAACCGGATCCTGCCCGGTGTCCGAACGTATCCGGTGTCCGAGCGCCCGCGCTGGTACGGGCACCCCTACAACCGCGCAGGCCTCTACCGGCTCGCGGAGGCGCTCGGCTGGGTCCCTCGGGGGCTGCGGCTGGCCCTGGCACGACGGTTCGGGGCGGTCGCGCCGCGTTTCCTGCCGGCCGAGCGGGCGGCGGTGCGCAAGACGCTCGGACTGGTCACCGGCGCATCCGGACCGCGGCTCGAAGAGTTGACGGCCCGCGTCTTCCGCGACTTCGCCATGTGCTTCAGCGACCTGGTCTCAACGAATCGCCAGGCGACGGCCCGGCTCTTCACCTATGTGGAATCGGTGAGCGGCGCTGAGCACGTCCAGGGGCTCTCGGGCGGTATCGTCTCGGTGACGGCGCACGTCGGAAACTGGGAGCTGGCCGGGCGCCTGCTGGCGACTCGATCGGCGCGCCGAACCCATGTCGTCGTGGCCCCGGAGGAAGCTCCCGCGCTTGGACGCTGGGTGCGGCGCAACGGCGAGGGCATGCGCTTCGTGCCCCGGACCCACCCCGGCATCGGTCTCGAGTTGCTGGCGGCGCTGCGGCGCGGCGACGTGGTGGCGCTTCAGGGGGACCGCGCCCTCGGCACCCGAGGGGACGTGGCGATCCCCTTTTTCGGCCGGCCCGCGCTGTTCCCGCTCGGGCCCTTCCTCCTGGCGCGCGCCGCCGGCGTCCCGATCGTGCCCGCGTTCTGCGTGCTCGACCGGGGATACCGCTACACCGTCCGGATCGCCGCACCGATCACCGTCGACCGCGGGGACGAGGAGGGCGCGGCCCGCGCTTGGGTGGGCCTCCTCGAACGCATCGTGCAGGAGCACCCCACCCAGTGGTTCAACTTCTTCGACGTATGGAAACCGCTCGGAGAGCCGACGTCTCCCATCACGGAACGGACTGCCGGCCCGGAAGCGCCGTGAGCGCTCCCTCCCCGGCCGGCCCATTGAGCGTGCCCGATCCCGAGCCGTTCCTCGGGATCGAGCCACAGGAGGCCGAGCGTGTCGCGGCGACCGTCGCCCGCCTCCTCCCGCCCTCCCTGGTCCCGTTCTTCGATGCACGGTTCACGCGTTCCGATCTTTTGTTCGACGAGTACGTCTACCGGCTGGCGGTTCAGGTCTTCGCCGATGCGAGGCTCGGCGCGGTGGTCGGCGAGTGGGGCAGCGCCGAGGACGTTGTGGCGCGGGGCGGCCTCGATCCGCGTTGCAGCATCGTGCCGGTGGACTGGCTGCTCCGCCATCTCGCGGCGCGGGGCGTCCTGGCCCGGCAGGATGGCGCCACCGGACCCCGGTTCCGGGCCGAGCGCGTGGTCCCCGCCCTCGATCCGGCATCGGTGCTCGCCGAGCAGCGCCGGCACGACCCGTCGTGCCTGCCTTCCTACGTTCTGGCCGAGACCGCCGCCCGGGACTACCCGGAGTTCCTCCGGGGGAAACGGTCGGGCGAGGACATTCTGCTCGCGCCCACGCGGCTCTCTCTCTGGATGCGTTACTTCTCCAACGACAACGCCCTCTACGCGGTGAACAACCACGTCGGCGCGGCGGCGCTGGAGGCGTGGATGCCTCCCGGGGCGGGCGCCATTCTGGAATTGGGCGGCGGCTTGGCGAGCGGGGCGATCGCGGTGCTCGATCGGCTGGCCGCCGCGGGGCGCTTGGGCGAGGTGCGGGCGTACCGGTTCACCGAGCTGGTGCCCGCGTTCATTCGCCGTGCGCCGCGGCTCCTCGGGCGGTTTGCGGACGCACCGTTCCTCACCTTCGCGCCGCTCGACATGAACCTGTCTTTCGGCGAGCAGGGCGTGGCGCCGGAGAGCGTTTCCATCGTGTACGCGGTGAACACACTGCACGTGGCGCACGACCTCGCCTTCACGCTTGGTGAGATCCGCCGGGTCCTCGACCCTGGCGGACAGCTCATCGTGTCCGAGTGCGCCCGCCCCTCGCCGGGGCAGACGCTCTACCCGGAGTTCGTCTTCAACCTGCTGGAGACGTTCCGGGCGCCGCGGCTTCATCCCGGCTACCGGCCCAACGGCGGCTTCCTGACGCCCGAGCAGTGGACGGAAGCCCTGGAGGCGGCCGGGTTCCGGGACGTCCGCGTGCTTCCGGACATCGCGCGCATCCGCGAGGTGGTCCCGATCTTCTCCGTCGCCGCCATCGGCGCCACCCGCCCGTGAGGGGCCGCGACGAATGGGCGTGGCATCACCGCCGATGAGCCACGCGCCCCACCCCGTGCTCAAGCAGTACTACCGAAGCGACGGCGATCGGCAGTCGTTCGTCACTGCGCTGTTTGACGGCGGCGCCAGCCATTACGATCGGGTCTGCCGCCTCATGTCGCTGGGCTCCGGTCAGCGGTACCGCCGTTGGGCTCTGCAACGCGTGGCGCTTCGACCCGGCATGAAGCTGCTCGATGTCGCGACCGGCACCGGTCTGGTCGCCCGTTCGGCGATGCGTATCCTCCGCGAGCCGAGCGCGGTGGTCGGACTCGACCCGAGCGCCGGCATGCTGCGCGAGGCGCGGAAGACGCTCTCCGGTCCGCTCGTGCAGGGCCAAATGGAGACGCTGCCGTTCCGAGCAGATCTCTTCGATGTCCTGACCATCGGCTATGCCTTGCGCCACGCCGCCGATCTTGAAGTCTCCTTCCACGAGTGCCTGCGCGTGCTCAAGCCCGGCGGGCGGCTGCTCATCCTCGAGATCTCGAGGGCACCGTCGGCGGGACGGCAGGGAGTGCTCCGGTTCTACTTCACGCAGGTGCTGCCCTTGATCATGCGGCTCAGCACGCGGAACAGGCACGCGCAGATCCTGCCGCGGTACTACTGGGACACCATCGCGACGTGCGTCCCGCCGGACGTCATCCTGGAATCCCTGCGGCGGAGCGGCTTCGTCGACGTCGAGCGGCGCGTGATCGGCGGATTCCTCAGCGAGTACGTGGCGGTGAAGACTGCCCGGTAGCGCATGGGCCGGGTCAACGTCCGCGTGCCGTCGGGCCCATCCGGACCTTCCCTATGGGCCCGCTCTTCTGAGCCGCTCGCGCGGCAACGCGCGTCAGCCCTTCGCGAGCTTTTCGATCTCCTTGCGCGACAGCGCCTGCAGACGCGACATCAGTGCCTTGACCTTTCGCTCGGACGCGTGGTCAGCGAGGATCAGCTTCTTGGACCGCGTCTCGTTCACGATGTAGGCCACCCAGTCGTCGAGGTCGGGCGTGCCCCGCCACGCCACCGTCACGCCGCTCATTCGCATCCGTCGTCGACCCTCAACCTTCGCGAGTGGCTTCCGGGTGCCGTCCATCTGTCGTCGTCCCCTTCAACGTCTGCGGTCAGTCAACTGCGGCGTGTTCAACATGGCGCGCGCCCAAACTACGAGCGGCGTGATCGGAGTGTCAAGATCTCGTTTCGCCGCTTCAGACGCGCCGCTGCGCGCCCCGATACGAGACGACGCCTGTGGCGATGGGAAATTTCTTCCTGCCTCTCGTCGGTGGACGAACAGACCGTCACTATTTCGTGCCTGATCCGCGAGAGCGCACCAGGCCGTGCGATTTCGTGGCCTGTGGATAGCGGTGGACATGTGGAAAACCTGTGAATTATTCAAAGTCGGGTGGCGAGTCGTACGGTGACCCGGCGGGAGGCGGGCGGACGGCGTCCTCTGACCACAGCCGCCTTCGCTCCGATCATTGGCAAGCCATTCCCACTCTTTTCGGCTGTTTCGTTGGATCGCGAAACGGGAACGGGTCACCCGGACGCCGTCCGCCCGCCTCCCGCCGGGTCACCGTACGACTACCGTGTGCGAGTCCATGAA
>JBGPYK010000257.1:0-4673 GCA_041493245.1 Methylomirabilia bacterium
CCCGGACGTGGGGCTCCGCTTCCCGAAGGTGGCGGGCGACCTTGTCGAGGTCGCCGAGGAGCTGGAGCGAGTTACGGAGGTCGAGCCGGGTGTCGATCGCCTGCTCGGTGGTCTCGCGGCCGTCGGGCAGGTGGGCGAGCGCGGCGAGGGTCTGCTCGAAGTACGCCGCGGACTCGCGGTTCGCCGACCGGCCGAAGGCTTTCGTGCCCGCGTCGCGCAAGTAGCGGACCGCTGACGTCCACACCTCGCCGCGCACAGCGTGGTGCGAGAGGCGTTCGACATGCTCCACGAGGCGGTCGGGATACAGCCGCTCGATCGCCTCGACGATGCGCGCGTGAAGCGCGCGCCGCCGCTCCCGGAGCATGCTCGTGTACACGACCTCGTGCGTCAGCGCGTGGCGGAACGTGTAGTCGAGGTCAGGGAAGAGCCGGGCCTCGTAGAGGTACTCGTTGGCCTGGAGACTCGTGAGGCTTCGCCGCACCGCCTCGAGCGGCTCGTCCGCGATCGCCTCGAGGAGCGCGCACGGGACGTCCTTGCCGATGACCGATGCCGCCTGAAGCAGGCGCTTGTCCTCGGCGGAGAGCCGGTCGATGCGGGCCGCGACGACGTCCCGCGCCGTCGTCGGGATGCGGAGCACGGGGTCGGCCAGCTCAGCGCCCGGCGCGGGGCGATACGCGCCGCGGGCGCCGACGAGCACGCGCGTCTCGACGAGGGTGCGCACGCTCTCCTCGAGGAAGAACGGGTTGCCTTCGGTCCTCTCGACCAGCAGGCGCTTCACCGGCGCGAGGGTGGGATCGTCGCCGAGGAGGTGATCGAGCAGCTCGTCGGTGCTGTCAGGCAGCAGGGGGTCGAGTCGAAGCGGCAGGTAGTAGCTCTTGCGGCCCCACCCGTGTTGATACTCGGGCCGGTAGTTGACGAGCAACAAGATGCGCGCCGTCGGCAGGCTCTCCACGAGGCTGTCGAGGAGCGCCTGGGTCTCCGCGTCGATCCAGTGAAGGTCCTCGAACAGGACGAGCAGCGGCTGCGCCTGGCTTTCGCGCAGGAGCAGGCGCTTCACGGCGTCGAGCGTCCGCTGCCGCCGCTGGGGTGGGTCGAGCCGCTCCCATGTGTCGTCCTCGACCGGCACGTCGAGGAGCGAGAGCAGCGGCGGCAGAAATGGCTCGAGGCGGCGATCGAGCGCGCGCAAGCGCTCCGTGACCTTCTCGCGCACGCTCTGCGGGTCATCGCGCGCCTCGATCTTACAGTAGGCCCGCAGCAGCTCGCTCACCGGCAGGTACGGCGTGGCCTTGCCGTACGACAGCGAGCGGCTCTCGACGAGCAGCCAGCCCTGGGTGCGCGGCGAGTGCGTGAACTCCCAGTAGAGACGCGACTTGCCCACCCCCGGCTCGGCGACGACGGCGACGACCTGCCCATGGCCGGCGGCGGCCCGCGTGAGCGCCTGGTCGAGAAGCTCCGTCTCGGCCGCGCGCCCCACGAAGCGCGAGAGCCCGCGGGCGGCGGCCGCGTGCAGGCGCGATCGCACGGACCCCGGGCCGGTGATCTCGTAGACTTCGATCGGCGCATCGAGCCCCTTGACGACGCGCTCGCCGAGCGACCGGGTCTCGACGTAGCCCTCGACGAGGCGCTGCATGGCGGCGGGCACGAGGATCGCACCGGCAGGCGCCGTCTGCTCCATCCGCGCTGCCAGGTGGGTGGTCTGTCCCACCGCCGTGTAGTCCATGTGGAGATCAGACCCGATGGCGCGGACCACGACCTCGCCCGCGTTCAGCCCCACACGGATCCGGACGGTGGCGCCGTGCTCACGGTGGACGCCCTCGGCATAACGTTTCACGGCCTCCTGCATCCTGATCGCCGCGTAGCAGGCGCGCACGGCGTGGTCCTCGTGGGCGAGCGGCGCGCCGAAGAGCGCCATGATCCCGTCGCCCATCACCTGGTTCACCGTGCCCTCGTAATGATGGACGGCCTCCATCATGCGTTCGAGGACAGGGTCGAGGATCCTGCGGGCTTCCTCGGGATCTCGGTCGGCCAGAAGTTCCATCGATCCCTTCATATCGGCGAACAGCACGGTGACCTGCTTGCGCTCCCCTTCGAGCGCCGCCTTCGATTTGAGGATCTTCTCGGCGAGGTGCTTCGGGGTATACGCGTCAGGGGTCGCAAGCGTCGGCGGGCCGGGGCCGGGCATCAGTCGACCGCCACACTCGCCACAGAACCTCTGGGAGGGGGCATTGGCCGCTCCACAGGATGCGCAGGTGGCCACCAACCGCGCTCCGCACTCGCCGCAGAACTTCATGCCGGCGGGGGTCTCGTGATGACAGGCGGTGCACCGCATCACACGCTCAGAGCTACATCACGTCCCGACTCGGAGGGGCGCGGTGAGATCGTGCAACAGGGCGATCGCCGAGAGATACGACAGCTTGCCGGTGCGCGGGTTCTCCGAGGGGACGTTCTCGATCTCGACCGTGAGCCGGCCGAACTCGCCCTGGAGGGCGACGCGGTGCAGGTTGCGGGCGAGGCCGGGGACGGCGAAGATCCGGATCCGCGTCAGCTCGGGGCCGATCCCGGCCAGCGAGAGCGCGGCCAGGACGTTGACGTTGGCGGGAAACGCGCGGCACGCCTCGATCGCGGGGCCCTCGAAGATCAGCGTCTCCGTCGTGATCGCGTCGAGGTCGATCTTCTGCTGGACGATCCAGGGCGCGCCGGCGAGGCCACCCGGGGGCTTGCGCGTCTCCATCGTGACGGACGTCACGGCGCCGATCCGCGCGCCCTTGACGCCGTCGAGACCGGCGATGGCGCCGGAGGGGACGAGGATCCGGCAGCCGTTCGCCGCGGCCATGTCCACCCAGTCCTGGCGGCCGAGGAGGCCTCCACAAGAAAGCACGATGAGATCGCGCCCGGCGGCGAGGGTCCGGGGGGCGATCTCCTCGAGGTGAGCCTGGGTCGACGCCTCGACCACGATGTCGGACGCCGAAATCAGATCCGCGAGCGGGAGCAGGGGCGGGGAGGAGCGAAGGCTCGCCAGGAAGCGTCCGGCTCTCTCGTGATCGCGGGCGAGGCCACCGGCGAGGCGAAGCCCGGGGATGCCCTCGTCCAACGCGCGGCACACCGCGCGCCCGATCACCCCGAGCCCGACGACGCCGACGTTTCGGATCTTCTGCATGGGGTCAGCGCCGGATGATATCATGCGCCCGAGCTGCAGAATGAGACGAGCGCGCGCGCTGCGAGAGCCGCTCGATCGGCTCTACCGCGAGTTCGACTACAGCGGTCGGGTCGAACGCGACGCCCTCCGGTTTCCCCTCCGCTACCCCAGCCCCCGCGATCGCGAGATCGTCGCTCTGCTCACCACGTGCCTGGCCTACGGCCGCGTCGACCTCTTCGGGCGCGCGCTCGCCGGCGTGCTCGCGACGATGGGGCCCTCGCCGGCCGCGTTCGTCGCGGATTTCGATCCCCGACGCCACGCGCACGCATTCGACGGGTTCATCTACCGCTTCAATCGTCCGCGGGATATGGCGGCCTTCTGCGTCGCCGCCCGCGACGTGCTCGCCCGCTACGGGACGCTCGAGAAGGCGTTCGTCGCCGGCGACCCCGACGAGCGCGGCTCCATCAAGCCAGCGCTCGAGCGGTTCGCGCACGCGTTCCTCGACGCCGATCTCCGCGAGATCTTCCCGCGGGGGCGTCTTTCGCGCGGCTACCGGTTTCTCTTCCCTCTGCCCTCGGGGGGCGGGCCGTGCAAGCGCCTGAACTTGTTTCTCCGCTGGATGGTCAGGCGCGAGCCGCCGGACTTCGGGCTCTGGGCTTCGGTCTCGCCGGCGCGTCTGCTCATCCCCGTCGACACGCACGTCGAGAACATGAGTCGCGCTATCGGCCTCACGAGCCGGCGCTCGCGCAACTGGCGAATGGCCGAAGAGATCACGGCGCGGTTGGCGCTGCTCGACCCAAACGATCCCGTGAAGTACGACTTCGCGCTCTGTCATACCCGGATGGCGGGCGACTGCCGCGACCGCCGCGACCCCGTGGTCTGCCCGCCCTGCGGCCTGCGCGGCGTCTGCCGCCACTGGATGCGGCACCGTGCTTGAGCTAGCCGCCGGCGCTGGCCTTGGGCTACTCCTCGGTGCCGGCGTCGCGTGGTTCGTGACGCGTGCCCAGGCGCGGGCGACTGCGCTCGCGGAATCACGTGCGCTCGAGGCTCGTCTCGCCGTGGTCGAGGCGCTCGGGGACGAGCTGCGGAAGCAGCTCACCCAGCGCGATCTGGAAACGAGCGATCTGCGGGAAGCGCTGGCGGGCGCGCAGGCTCAGCGCGCCCGCGCCGAGGCCCGGTGGGAAGCCGCGCGCCAGAACCTGGAGGAACAGAAGCGGCTCCTCGACGACGCCCAGGCGCGTCTCGGCGAGACGTTCAAAGCGCTGAGCGCGGACGCGCTCCGCGACAGCCGGGCGGCCTTCCTGGACCAGGCGAAGGAGACCATCGACGCCCAGCTCGGCCGTCGCCAGGAGGCGATCGACGGCCTCGTCAAGCCCCTCCAGGAATCGCTGCGCCGCTACGAAGAGCAACTGCGCGCGCTGGAGACGTCGCGGCAGCAGGCGTACGGGAGCCTGGATCAGCAGCTCCGGACGCTCGCCGCGAACAGCGCCGAGCTACAGCGGGAGACCGGGAGCCTCGTCACCGCGCTTCGCGCTCC
>JBGPYK010000271.1:0-4377 GCA_041493245.1 Methylomirabilia bacterium
CGCTCACGCGGCCGTCGCCGCCCAGACGCAGATTCGCCTCCACCGTCCCCGTGAAGAGCACGGTGTCCTGAAAGATGACGCCGACCCGCTTGCGTAGGCGCTCGAGATCCCACTCGCGCACGTCGACGCCCTCGACCACGACCCGGCCTAGCTTCACGTCGTAGAAGCGGTTGAGGAGGCGGGCGCACGTGCTCTTGCCCTCGCCCGTCGCCCCCACGATGGCCAGCCGCTCGCCCGCGCGCACCTCGAACGAGCAGTCGCGCAGCACCCAACGCTCGCCGTCGTACGCGAATCCGACGGAGCTGAAGACGACGGGCGGAACGGCCGCGGATCGCGGGGCGGCGGTCGGCGCCGCGGGCGTCACGTTCGCGGGCGCGGGGTCGAGCACGCCGATGTTCCGCTCCGACGTCGGCATGGCCGACTGCATCACGGTGTACTTGGCCCCGAGGTCCCGGATGGGCAGGAAGAAGCGGTTCGTGTACTGGATGAACGCCACCAGCGTGCCGAAGGTCAGGGCCTCGGCAACGATCTGGCGCGCACCGTACCAGAGGAGCAGCCCGATGGCCGCCGAGCCGAGCGCTTCCACTGACGCGTAAAGCGAAGCTTCCCAGAAGGTCGAGGTGAAGAGGGCACGGCGGTATTCCGCGTTGAGGCGGCGGAAGCCGTCGGCTTCGTGGCGCTCCCGTCCGAAGAGCTGGATCACCGTCATCCCCTGCAGCGACTCCTGCAGGAACCCGTTGAGGCGGGCCAGCCGCCGGCGGACCTCACGGTACGCGTCGCGCGCGCGGACGCGGAACCAGGCGGCGACGCCGGCGAGCACGGGCACCAGCGAAAAGGTCACCAGCGCCAGGTGCCAGTCCATCCACAGCATCACGCCGACCACCCCGGCGAGTGTGACCACGTCGGCCACGACGGCGAAGAGCCCGCTCGTGAAGGCCTCGCCCACCGCCTCCACGTCGCTCAGCACGCGGGTCATCAGCCGGCCCACCGGGTTGCGATCGAAGAAGGCCGCCTCCATCCGGAGCAGGTGCGCGAAAAGCGCGGCGCGCAGGTCGTGCACGACGCGCTGGCCGCTCAGGTACATGAGATAGTCCTCGACCCCGCGCAGCACGTAGAGCGTGAGCAGCGTCGCGAGCAGCAGGGCCACCACTCGCGTCAAGCCCGGCCAGTCGCCCGTGAGGATGTGATCGTCGATGGCCACCTTCAGCAGGTACGGCTGCAGCAGCTCGACGCCTGCGATCAGCGGGAAGAGGAGCCCGGAGGCGACGACGACGCGGGCGTGAGGCCGCGCCGCCCCGGCCAGCCGGCGCACCAGGCGGCGGTCGAAGCCGCGGCCGAGGACCTCGTCGCCGTCGAATTCACGCACGGGCGATCTCGTCCTCGAGCTGCTGGATGCGCCACAGCTCCGCGTAGACTCCGCCCGCCGCCAGCAGCGCTTCGTGCCGCCCCGACTCCACGACGCGTCCCCCCGCGAGCACGACGATGCGGTCGGCGGCGCGGGCGGCGCGGAGCCGATGCGTCATCAGGAGCACCGTGCGGCCGGCCGCGGCGGCGCGCAGGTTCTCGATGATCTCCTCCTCCTTCGCCGCGTCCACGCTGGCGAAGATGTCGTCGAGCACCAGCACGGGCGGGTCGCCCACGAGCGCGCGCGCGAGCGCGAGCCGCTGCCGCTGGCCGCCCGACACCGTCAGCCCGCGCTCGCCGACCACGGTGCGCCAACCCTCGGTGAACTCCTCGACCTCGCCGGCGATCCCCGCCGCCGCCGCCGCGGCGCGCGCGCGCGGTGCGTCGACCCCGTCCCGTCCGAGTGTGACGTTGTCCTCGAGCGAGCGCGAGAAGAGGAACGCCTCCTGGGGAACGTATCCGATGCTGGCACGTACCATCCCGCGCGACAGCCGTGTCACGTCGTGGCCGCCGAGGAACACCGTGCCCGGCGGCGGCTCCCACAGCCGCGCCAGCAGCAGTCCCAGCGTGGACTTGCCGCTGCCCGTGGGACCCACGACGGCGACCGTCTCCCGGGGCGCCACCTCGAAGCTGACGCCGGCGAGGACCGGCTCGCGGCCCTCGTAGGCAAAGCGCAGGCCGGCGAAGCGGATGCCGGGCGGTCCGGCGAGGGGCGGCACCTCGGGCTCCGGAGGTCTCGCGACGGAGACGATCTCCTGAATCCGTTCCATGGACGTGAAGCCCCGGCGGAACATCCCCAGCGTCCACCCCAGCGCGAGCGTCGGCCACGCGAGATACGCGAGGTAACCGTTGAAGGCGACGAGGGCGCCCAGCGTGAGACGCCCCTGCATCACCGCGTGGCCGCCGATCCAGATGACGATCAGCATCCCCGCCCCCGAGATCAGCCCGGAAAGCGGCGTGAACTTCGCCTGGACCCGCGCCACCGCCAGCCCGCGCCGCAGGAACTCCGTGTTGGCGCGCTCGAACTCCGCCTGCGCGCTCGCCTCCATCGTGTACGCGCGGACCACCGCCACTCCGGCCAGGCGCTCCTGGACGACGCCGGAGAGGGTCCCCAGCTGCTCCTGCGCCGCCTGCGTGCACTCGTGCAGCGAGGTGTTGAAGCGCGCGCCGAGCGCGACGAGCACGGGATAGGGCGACATTGCCCACAGCGTGAGCCAGGGATCGACGGCGAGCATTGCGGCCACCGCCCCGACGAACGCGAACAGGGTGCCGGTGACGCTCACGGCCCCGAAACCTACCAGGCTCTTGACGGCGGCGACGTCGCTGGTGGCGCGCGTCATGAGGTCGCCGGTGGGATACCTGGCGAAGAAGGCCGGCGGGAACGACTGCAGACTCGTGTACAGATCGTTCCGGACGTCGGACTCGATCCGCTGGGCGCCGCCGATGATGGCGAACCTCGATCCCAGCCGCGCCACGCCGTTGGCCACGGCGAAAAGCAGGATGAGGAGCGCGTACGTCCCGACGGGCGCCGTGGCGGAGTCGGTCTGCAACGCCTCGATCGCGCGCTTCACCGTCCACGGGATGGCGAGGCTCAGCAGCGTCGCGGCCAGCAGGCACCCGGCGCCGAAAAGATAACGCGCGCGGTAGCGGACGACGTAGCGCCCGACGGCGCGGGAGGCGGAGATCAGCGCTCCCCCTGGGCGCGTGGCAGCAGCGCCGCGTAGACCGCGAAGACCGTCGGGGTTGGGACGCCGAGACGCTCGCCCAGCCGCACGGCGTGACCCTGCAACGCCTCCAGCTCGAGTTGCTTGCCCTGCGTGAGGTCGTGGTGGAGCGACGAGTAGAGGTGCGGGGCGAGCCGCGAGGCGTTGCCCATCACGGTCTCCACGGCATCCGGCGGTAGCGCCACGCCCGAGGCGCGGCCGAGGGCCGCCAATTCTTCCACGATCATGCGGTACATCCTCCACGTCTCAGGCGTGTCGCGGATGACGCCGATGGCGCACCCGGTCAGTGCCGTCATCCCGGCCTGCGCGCTGATCATCAGGTACTTCTCCCACAGCGCCCGCCGGATGTCGGAGGACAGCTCTGCGGGGATCCCGGCGTCCGCAAACGCTTGGCGCAGGCGCTCGGCGCGCGGTGTCGGGCGGCCGTCCATCTCCCCGAACACGATGCGGCCGCCGAACGTGTGGGCGATCACCCCGGGCGATTCGAGGGCGGCGAAGACGTAGGCGACGCCCCCGAGGGCGTGGCCGGCCCCCAGCACCGCGTCGATCTTGTCCTCGTTGTCCACGCCGTTCTGGAGCGAGAGCACCGCCGTCTCGGTGGCGATCAGAGTCCGCAGCGACTCGAGAGCCGATTCCGTGTCGAACGACTTCACGCAGAGAAGCACGGCCTCCGCGGGGGGCAGTCCGGTGACCTTCTCGACGGCCTTCACGGGGACCGTGTGGTCGCCCTCCACCGACGAGCGCACGCGCAGCCCGTGCTGCCGGAGCGCGTCGAGGTGGGCCCCGCGGGCCACGAAGGTGACGTCCTGCCCCGCCCGCGCCAGCCGCGCGCCAAAGTACCCGCCGACCCCACCCGCCCCGACGACGACGATGCGCATCAACCCTCCCCCGTTGAACATGGAGGCCCGACATGGCCCCCATACTCCCCAACGCTCGGAGCGCCCCGGCCTGGTTGGGGCGCTCCTCGATTCTCCGCCAGTCTCCTAGTGTCCCGTCTCGGAGATTGTTTGGCAACGTACTTCGACCGGAATCGTGCCGGGTCCCGTCGTAAAGGGTGCCGATCGAACGGCACGCGTTGTAATCTACGTTCCGAACACCGAAGGCTACTCGGTGTTCGTCGTCACTGCGTACCCGCTTGGGTGGAAGGCGTTGGGCGCCCTCAGGCGACGCCTCAAGAGGAGGAGACGATGAGGCAGGCGAAGTTTCCGGCCGGCTGGGATGAGGCCCGAGTCCGTCGGGTCCTTGAGCA
>JBGPYK010000221.1:0-4983 GCA_041493245.1 Methylomirabilia bacterium
GCCGAGCGTCTCGCCCTTGTTGATGTAGAAGTCGATCCCGTCGACGGCGCGGACGACGCCCTCGTCGGTGAAGAAGTAGGTCTTCAGCCCTTTCACGTCGAGCAGTCGTTCGGCCATGGCAGGGTTCACCAGCCCTTCGTGATTTCTTTGAGCGCGTCCAGCGCGCGCGCGACGTCGTCGGCGTCGATGTCCTTGTGGGTGACGCAGCGGATGGACGTCGGCGAGACGGCGTGGATCTTGACCTTGCGCGCCGCGCATCCCTTGACCAGCTCGTCGACCCCCTGCGGGCGATCGACCCTGAAGATGACGATGTTGGTCTGTACGCTGCCGAGGTCGATCCGCATGCCCGGCAGGCGCGCCACGCCCTCGGCCAGCGCGCGGGCGTTCGCGTGGTCCTCGGCGAGCCGGTCCACCATCCGCTCCAGGGCCACGATTCCGGCCGCGGCGATGACGCCGGCTTGGCGCATGCCGCCCCCGAGCATCTTGCGGATGCGCCGGGCGTGGGTGACGAAGTCGGCACGCCCGCACACCACGGAGCCGACGGGGGCGCCCAGGCCCTTGGAGACGCAGAAGGTGACGGAGTCGACGTTGCGGGCGAAGTCGCGGGCTGGGCGTCCGAGGGCCACGGCGGCGTTGAACAGCCGCGCGCCGTCAAGATGCACCGGCACGCCGGCTTCGTGCGCCACGGCGGCGACGGCGGCGATCTCCTCCGGCGTGCAGCAGGTCCCGCCGTGGCGGTTGTGCGTGTTCTCGAGGCACACGAGCCCCGTGGGCGGAATGTGGATGTTGCTCGGGCGCAAGGCCTCGCGGACCTGGGCGGGGCTCGGGAACCCGCGCTCGGTCTTCACGGGCCGCATCTGGACGCCGCCGATCACGGAGGTGCCGGCGACCTCGTAGTTGAAGATGTGGGCGTCGACGTCGAGCACGACCTCCTGGCCGGGCCGCGTCTGCGCGAGGACGGAGACCAGATTGCCCTGGGTCCCCGACGTCACGAAGAGCCCCGCCTCCTTGCCCAGCCGCTCGGCGGCGAGCGCCTCCAGGCGGCGGACCGTTGGGTCCTCCTCCCAGACATCGTCGCCCACCTCGGCGCGCGCCATCGCCTCGCGCATCTCGGGCGTGGGCAGCGTCAGCGTATCCGAGCGGAGGTCGACGACGTCATGCATGGGGATTCCGGATCATTTCACCGCTCGGCTCGCGGTGCTCGTCGCCTGCGGCTCCTCGGGCACCGCTCACCTCGCACTACTCTGCGCGCGCAGCCGCTGGCCCGCGCGGCGGCCGAAGTCGGTGTAGGAGTACTGCTCGGCAAGCCGGCGGAACAGGTCCTGTGCCGCCGCGTCCTTGCCCTCCCGGAGGTTCACCTCGCCCAGGAGCCAGAGCGCCTCGGGGACCACGAGCGTCCGCGGATACTCCTTGAGCACCAGTTCGAGACGTTGGCGGGCGCCGCTCGGATTACCCTGGTTGAAGTAGTACGTGGCGATCCACAGCTCCTTCTGGGCCAGGCGGCCCCGGCAGATGTCGATCTTTGCCAGCGCGTCACCTGCGTACCGGCTCTCCGGGTACTCCTTGGCCAGCTTCTTGAACTCGTCGAGCGCCCTGGACGCCAGCCCCTGGTCTTGCTCGATGGGCTTGAGCTGGTCGTAGTAGGCCATGGCCAGACGGTACTGCACGAGGTCGGCGATCTGGTGCCGCGGGTAGAAGGCCACGAAGGTCTTGAACTCGACGATGGCCTTGTCGAACTCGCCCTCCCGGTAGAAGGCCTCGCCCATGAGGAAGCGCCCGCGCGCCGCGTACGACGAGTCGGGGTGTCGCTCGACGATCTTCTTGAAGCTCTCCCGCGCGTCCTTGTATTGCCGCTTCTCAAGGTCCGTCTCGCCGATCTTGTACAGCTCCTCGGCCGGCAGGATGGGGGTCGGCGCAGGCCGCAGCCACCCGCAGCCGGCCGCGGCCAGGAGCAGGCTTGCCAGGACGCTTCGTTGTAGCACGGAAGGTACGTGGGGCATTGAAAACTGGCTGCTACATATATCATAGCCGCCGGACAAAAACCCTTTGACTTCATCCCGCCCGCCCGGTATTACCAGAGCGGTGAAATCGCCCTGGAGGTCTTGATGCCCTTCCCGCGCATGGTCCGGGTTCGCCAGACGTTCCCGCGTCCCCGCATCGCCGACATCCCCCGGACGGTGACCGAGGGGCTCAGCGCCGCCGGGCTGCCCATCAAGCGCGGGGACACCGTCGCCATCGGCGCCGGCAGCCGGGGCATCGCCAACATCGACGTGGTCGTGGGGGCCGCCGTGCGTTGGCTGCAGGGCCTCGGCGCCCGCCCGTTCGTCTTTCCCGCGATGGGCAGCCACGGGGGCGGGACCCCCGAGGGCCAGCTCTCGGTGCTCGAACACTACGGCATCACCGAGGCCACGATGGGCTGCCCGCTCCGCGCGACCATGGACGTCGTGCAGGTGGGGGAGGCGCTCGGGCTGCCGGTCTGGCTCGACCGGGAGGCTTCCGAGGCCGACTGGATCGGCCTCGTGAATCGGATCAAGCCGCACACCGACTTCAAGGGCACGATCGAGTCCGGCCTCTTCAAGATGATGACGATCGGCCTGGGCAAGTACAAGGGCGCCGTCCAGTACCACCGCGCCAACATCCGCCACGGTTACGAGACCGTCATCACCGAGGTGGGCCGGGAGATGCTGGCGAAGGCGCGCATCGGCTTCGGTCTCGGCATCGTGGAGAACGGCTACGACGAGACGGCGTGGATCGAAGCCTTCAGCGCGGCGAACCTCGAGGCGGGCGAGCGGCGGCTTCTCAAGGACGCGCGCGAGTGGATGGCGCGGCTGCCGTTCTCGCCGATCGACGTGCTGATCGTCGAGGAGATGGGCAAGAACATCTCGGGGTCGGGGATGGACACGAACGTCATCGGCCGCCCCTCCAACCCCCACGAGCCGTTCCCCGCCGACCCTAAGATTCTCTGGATCGTGGCCCTCGACCTCACCGACGAGAGCTACGGCAACGCGACCGGCATCGGCAACGCCGACTTCGCGACGCGCCGGCTCGTCGACAAGATCGACATGAAGCCGACGCTGATCAACTGCATCACCGCCTGCGCGCCCAACGGCGCCAAGGTGCCGGCGACGTACGACACGGACCATGAGGCGATCGAGACGGCCCTGGCGTGCATCGGCTTGACGCCGCCCGAAGAGGCCCGCGTGATCCGCATCAAGAACACCTTGATGCTGGCCGAGATCGAGGTCTCGGAGGCGCTCCTGCCCGAGGTTGCCAAGTGCCCACACCTCACCCGTCTCGCTGACGCCGTACCGCTGCCGTTCGACGCGGCCGGAAAGCTCGTCCCGTTCTGACCCAGGAGATCGGCTGAGCGAGCACGGCGGCCGGCGCCCAACGATTGACCAGCCGTGCGCGTAGAATGGGCAGCGCGCCGGGCTGCACGGCTGGACCCAATGAACGCCGGCATTCACGGGGATCTCGGCCTTGGTACAGGCGTTGCTGGGTGCGGTGCCGGCCAAGTCTTCGATGACAAGGAGTCAGAGATGAGCGACCCGATCGAGCGGCTCGATCGCCGTACCCTGTTGAAGCGCCTCGGGATGGCCGGCGCGCTCGGCGCGCTGGCGCCGCTCGGTGCGCGCCGGGCGCTCGCCGCCGACAAGCTCGTCGTCGGTGTCATCTACGTCGGCCCGCGCGACGACTACGGCTACAACCAGGCGCAGGCCCAGGCCGCCGCGGCGATCAAGAAGATGGCCGGTGTCAGCGTTGTGGAGCAGGAGAAGGTGCCCGAGACCACCGACGTACAGAAGACGATGGGCTCCATGGTCGAGCAGGACGGCGCGACGCTGCTCTTCCCCACGTCGTTCGGCTATTTCGAGCCGCACATCCTACGCCTGGCTGAGAAGTATCCCAAGATCCGGTTCGCCCACTGCGGCGGTTTGTGGACCGAGGGCAAGCACCCCAAGAACGCGGGCAGCTACTTCGGCTACATCGACGAGTGCCAGTACCTGAACGGCGTCGTCGCCGGGCACGCCAGCAAGAGCAAGAAGCTCGGCTTCATCGCCGCCAAGCCCATTCCGCAGGTGCTGCGGAACATCAACGCGTTCACGCTCGGGGCCCGCGGCGTCGACCCGAAGATCACGACGCAGCTCATCGTTACCGGCGACTGGTCGCTCCCGATCAAGGAAGCCGAAGCGGCGAACAGCCTGATCGACCAGGGCGTGGACGTCCTCACGTGCCACGTCGACAGCCCGAAGGTCGTCGTGGAAACCGCCGAGCGCCGCGGGATCTCCGTCTGCGGCTATCATGCCGACCAGGCGGCGCTCGCGCCCAAGGGCTATCTCACCGGCGCCGAGTGGAACTGGATCACGCCCTACACCCTGCACGTCAAGGACGCCATGGCGGGTAAGCCGATGGTCAACTTCCTGCGCGGCGGGCTCAAGGAAGGGTTCGTGAAGACGTCGGCGTACGGCAAGGCCGTGTCCGCGGCGGGACGCAAGAACGCCGATGCCGTCAAGGCGCAGATGATGAAGGGCGACTACGTCATCTTCAAGGGACCGCTGAAGGACAACACCGGCAAGACCGTGATCGCGGCCGGCGCCGCGCACAAGCAGACCGACGTCGTGCTCGAGCAATTGAACTATCTGGTGGAGGGCGTGATCGGCAAGGTCTGACGCGCCGGCCATGGCGCCCGCGCCCGCCGGTCGTCTGCGCGCGGCGGCCGAAGCGCTCGTCATCCCGGTCGGGGCGCTGGCCGCGGCGATGGTCGTCTTCGGGCTGTTCATGGCGGCGCTTCGGTACGACCCGCTCGAGGTCTACACCCTCATCTATCGGGGCGGATTCGCGAGCGCCTTCTCGTGGCAGAACACCCTGGCGCGCGCGGCGCCCCTCATCCTCACCGCGCTGTGCGTCGCCCTGCCCGCGCAGGCGGGACTCATGGTGATCGGCGGCGAAGGCGCGCTGGTGCTCGGCGGCCTGACGGCCGCCGTA
>JBGPYK010000007.1:0-17894 GCA_041493245.1 Methylomirabilia bacterium
ACGTTCGTGATGGCGAGGATGGGGCAGCCCTTGAGGCGGGCGGCCTTCACGGCGCCCAGGGTGTCGGCGGTCTCCCCCGACTGGGAGACGGCGACGACCAGCGTCTCGGGGCCGACGATCGCGTCACGGTAACGGAACTCGGAGCCAAGGTCGACCTCGGCGGGCAGGCCGGCCAGGCGCTCGACCATCGAGCGGCCGAGCATCGCCGCGTGATAGGCGGTGCCGCAGGCGACGAAGAGGACGCGCTGGATGGTGCGCGCGGTCGCGGGGTCGAGGTTGAGGTCGGGAAGCACGATGGTGCCGGTCTCGGGGGCGATGCGGCCGCGGAAGGTGTCGGTGATGGCGCGCGGCTGCTCGTAGATCTCCTTGAGCATGAAGTGGCGATAGCCGCCCTTCTCCGCCATGATCGGGTCCCACAGGATGCGCACAGGGTCGCGCTGCACCGGCTCATCGTCGAGGGTCGACAGCTCCACGCTCTCCGCGGTGACGACCGCGACCTCGCCGTCCTCCAGGATAAGCACGTCGCGCGTGCGGGACAGGATCGCGGGGATATCGGAGGCCACGAACATCTCGCCGCGCCCGAGGCCGACCACGACGCTGCCCGCGCCGTGCTTGGCCGCGATCAGGCGGTCGGGGGCCGCGCTCGATACGATGCCGACAGCGTAGGAGCCCTTGAACTCGGCGAGCGCCCGCTTCACCGCGTGGTCGAGCCGCCCCATGGTCTTGAGATGGTGCTCGATCAGGTGGGCGATGACCTCGGTGTCGGTCTCCGAGCGGAACGTGTGACCCTCGGCCTGCAGGCGCTCCTTGATCTCGAGGTAGTTCTCGAGGATCCCGTTGTGGACAACGACGAGATTGCCCGTGCAGTCGGTGTGGGGATGGGCGTTCTCCTCCGACGGCCGCCCGTGCGTCGCCCAGCGCGTGTGGCCGATGCCGATGGAGCCGGAGACGGGACGGTCGCGCAGCACGCCCTCGAGCGCCTTGAGGCGGCCCGGGGCCCGGCGGACGTGGAGCCGGCCGTCGCTGCCGAGGATGGCCACGCCGGCGGAGTCGTAGCCCCGGTACTCGAGGCGCTTGAGACCCTCGACAATGATCCCAACCGCACTCTTGTCACCGACGTAGCCGACGATCCCGCACATCGCTCTCAGCCCTTTCCCGTCTCATCCTTCGTTTGCTTCGCAGCGCGCTCCCGCGCCTTGCGCTCCGCCCAGCCTTCCTTGACCACCTGCTGCGCGCGGCCGAGGACCAGGGCGCCGGGCGGCACGTCACGGGTGACCGTTGATCCCGCCGCCACGTAGGCGCCCTCGCCGATCGTCAGCGGTGCCACCAGGGTCGAGTTCGTCCCGACGAATGCGCGGTCGCCGATCCGCGTCTCGTGCTTGGCGGCGCCGTCGTAGTTGCAGGTGATGGTCCCGGCGCCGATGTTCACCCTCTCGCCCACGGTGGCGTCGCCGATGTACGCGAGGTGGGGCGCCTTGGAGCCGCGGCCGATGCGCGACTTCTTCACCTCGACGAAGTTGCCGATGTGGGCGCCGGCACCGATCGCGGCCATCGGCCGCAGGTGGCAGAAGGGCCCGAGCTGGGCCTCGTCCTCGACGACGGCCTCCGTCAGCACGCAGTAGGGCCTGAGCAGCACCCGATCGCCGATCCGGCTCGACTGCACGTGACAGCCCGACTGCACCACGCACTCGCTGCCGATCACGGAGGTCCCCTCGATGAAAACTTGGGGATAAACGATGGTGTCGGCGCCGATCGTCACCCCGTCCTCGATGTAGGTCGTGGCGGGGTCGATGAGCGTTACGCCGGATTCCATCACGCGATCGAGGATCCGGCGGCGCTGGATGGCGGCGACGGCGGCGAGCTGACGGCGGTCGTTGACGCCGAGCGCTTCCGAGGGATCGTGGACCGTGATCGCCTCGATCCGGCCGCCCGTACGCGCGAGGATGCCGATGACGTCCGTGAGGTAGTACTCGCCCTGATCGTTGTCCGGTCGCACTTCGGCCAGTGCGGGCCACAGCCGGCGGCTGTCGAAGCAATAAACGCTGGTATTGATCTCCGCGATCCGCTTCTGGTCGTCGGTGGCGTCGCGCTCCTCGACGATCCGGGTCACGCGGCCCCGCTGGCGTAGGACGCGCCCGTAACCCTGGGGCTCCGCAACGACCGCGGTCACGACCGTCACCGCCGCGCCGCTGGCGGTGTGATGGCTGATGAGACGCTCGAAGGTCTCGCCGGTCAGCAGTGGCATGTCGCTGGGCATGACGAGGATGGACGCGTCGTCGCCACAGGCGCTCTGGGCCTGCAGGACCGCGTGGCCGGTGCCCAGGCGCTCGCGCTGCTCGACCGCCGCGACGCCCTCACCGGTAACCGCGAGGATCTCCCCGGCGTTGGGGCTCACCACGATCACGAGACGATCGGCGACCGCTTGCGCGGCGCGCAGCGCGTAGGCGACGAGGGGACGGCCACAAAGCGGATGGAGGACTTTCGGCCGGCGGGACCGCATCCGCTTGCTCTCGCCCGCCGCGAGGATGATCGCTGTCACACCGTCCATCGGTTGGCTCTCATTCTAGCATTCGGTATGCAAAGCCCACGCCACACAAATTTCACGGGTTTCGTCGGACGACGTCGCGGAGACGCTACACCGTCACCGAGGCGGTGTTGCGAACGTGACACAGCAGACGTTCCATTCGGGGCGGGACCGGCGCGGCGAATTCCATACGCTTCTGGGTCATCGGATGCACGAATGCAAGCCGGGCCGCGTGGAGGGCGACGCCCTCGAAGGCGATCGGTAGGCGCGGGCGCCCTCGCCCGTATGCCTCGTCCCCGACGACGGGATGTCCCAGCGATGCCAGATGGACGCGGATCTGATGGGTCCGGCCGGTCTCGAGCCGGGCCTCGACGAGTGTGAAGCCCGCGAAGCGCTCGAGGACGCGAAAGCGCGTGATGGCCCGTCGTCCCTTGCCCTCGGGGCGGATGGCCATGCGCTGGCGGTGAATCGGGTCGCGGCCGATGGGCGCCTCGATACGTCCCTCGTTGGCCGCGACGCGTCCGTGGACGACTGCGAGGTACGCACGCGTGACCGTGCGCTCGGCGAGCTGAGCGACGAGCGCGTAGTAGGCGGCCGGCGTCTTCGCAATGACGAGCAGCCCCGACGTGCCCTTGTCGAGCCGGTGGACGACGCCCGGTCGCCGAGGGCCGCCCACGCCTGCGGTGGCGGGGGCGTGAGCGAGGACCGCCGCCGCGAGCGTGCCGTGGGAGACGCCCGCCCCGGGATGCACGACCATACCCGCCGGCTTGTCGACCACGAGCACATCGTCGTCCTCGTGGACGATGGTGAGCGCAATGGGCTCGGGCGTCAGCTCTTCCGGGGGCGCCGGTGGGATCTCGACGTCCACCACCTCGCCGCCCTGCAGCCGGTGGGCTACCTTCCTGACGACACCGTCGACACGCACGTGACCGTCCTCAATCAGCACCTGCAGGCGCGCGCGGGAAAGCCCGGGCACCGTCGTGGCCAGCCAACGATCGAGCCGCATTCCCGCGCCCGTCTCGTCGACGGTCAAGCGAGTCTGGGTCGACTCCTTCACGATCTCAGCCAGCCGATTCGCTCGCCTGGCGGGTGAGCAGGAGGCGGAGCGCGAGGAAGATCACGCCGATGGTAATGGCAGAGTCGGCGACGTTGAAGGCCGGCCAGTGATAGCCGCGGTAGTGGACGTCGACGAAGTCGACCACGGCGCCCAGGCGCGCCCGGTCGATGAGATTGCCGACGGCGCCGCCGAAGATCAGCGAGACGGACAGCCGCGCGGGCCAGCCGCCGTCGGCAAGCACCCGCACGGCGACGCGGGCCAGCACGATCAGCGCGGCGATGGACAGGAGCGCGACGACCCATCGCCACGCGGCGGGCAACCCGCTCAGGAGGCCGAAGGCGAGGCCCGTGTTCATGACGAGCGTCAGGGCCAGGAACCCGTCGACGAGAGTGATGGGGGCGCCGGGCGCCATGGAGGCCAGCGCCACCACCTTCGTGATCTGGTCGAGCACGACGACCGTGCCCGCGATCACGAGGACCGCGGTCATCAGCGCGGGCGCAGCACCGCCACGCAGCGCTCGCAGAGCGTCGGATGCTCGGCGGCCTCGCCGACCCGCTCGCTCCACATCCAGCAGCGCGCGCACTTGGCGCCCCGCGCGTGATCGACGCCGATCACGAGCCCCGGAATCTCCTGGCTCTCGTACGGCACGGCGGCCGGCGCGCGCCCCGCCCCCAGCGCCACCTGCGACACGATGAGCAGCGTCGGCAGCAGCGCCCGCTTGCGCCCGAGCAGCTCGGGCAGGTCCTCGGGCGCCTGCGCGATGGTCACCGACGCCTCGAGCCCGCTACCGATGAGCCCGCGCGTCCGGGCCGTCTCCAGCGCCTTGGCGATCTCCCGCCGCACTTCCAGCAGCCGCGTCCACTCCCGCTCGAGCACGTCGTCAAGCCACTCGACGGGCACCTCGGGGAAGCGCTCGAAGTGCACGCTCTCGACCTTGTTCCCCGGCAGGTGGCGCCACGCCTCCTCCGCGGTGAAGGTCAGGATCGGCGCCGTGAGGCGCAGCAGGGCGCCGAGGATGTCGTGGCCGGTCGTCTGCGCCGCGCGCCGCCGCGGATCATCGGGCGCCGAGGTGTAGAGCCGATCCTTGATGATGTCGAGGTACTGGGCCGAGAGGTCCACCGCGCAGAAGTTGTGGACCGCGTGGAAGACGGTGTGGAATTGGTACTCCTCGTAGGCCCGCGTTACGCGCCCGACCATCCGCGCGAGGCGGTCGAGGATCCAGCGGTCGACCTCGTCGAGCCGGGCGTAGGACTGGCGGTCCCGCGCCGGATCGAAGTCGCTGAGATTCCCCAGGAGGAACCGGTAGGTGTTGCGGACGCGGCGATAAGCGTCGGCGAGCCGGTCGAGGATCTCCCAGGAGACGCGGATGTCCTGCGTATAGTCCTCGGCCGTCACCCACAGGCGCAGGATCTCCGCGCCGTACTTCGGCAGCAGCTCGTCCAGGCTGATGACGTTGCCCTGGGACTTGGACATCTTGCGGCCTTCGCCGTCGACGAAGAACCCGTGGGTGATGACGCTCCGGTAAGGCGGCGCGCCCCGGGTGCCCATCGCCTCCAGCAGCGAGGACTGGAACCATCCTCGGTGCTGGTCGGACCCTTCGATGTACATCTCGGCGGGCCAGCGCAGCTCCGGGCGGGTCTCCAGCACGGCGGCGTGGCTGCAGCCGGAGTCGAACCACACGTCGAGGATGTCCGTCTCCTTGCGGAACTCCGCGCCGCCGCACTTGGAGCAGCGCGTGCCCGCGGGCAGCAGGTCGCGCGCGTCTCGCGCGTACCACTCGTCGGCCCCCTGCCCCGCGCGGAAGATCGCGGCCACGTGCTCGATGATCCGCTCCTCGAGCAGCAGCGCGTCGCAGGCCGCGCAGTAGAACGCCACGATGGGCACGCCCCACACGCGCTGGCGCGAGATGACCCACTCCGGACGGTGCGCGACCATGTTGTGGAGGCGCTCCTCGCCCCAGCCCGGGATCCACCGGACGTCGCGCTTGATGGCCTCGAGCGCGCGCTGGCGGAGGCCGCTCTTCTCGAGGTCGATGAACCACTGCTCCGTCGCGCGGAAGAGCGTCGGGTTCTTACACCGCCAGCAGTGCGGGTACGTGTGCGTGAGCGGCACCTCGGCGACGAGGGCGCCGCGCTGCCTGAGAAGGTCGATGATCCGCGGGTTCGCCTCCCACACGGTCATCCCCGCGAAGTGCTCGATCTCGGGCACGAAGCGCCCGTCGTCGTCGACGGGGTTGTAGACACGCAGACCGAGGCTCCTGCCGAGATCGTAGTCCTCCTCGCCGTGGCCGGGCGCGATGTGCACGAGGCCCGTGCCCGTATCCATCGCCACGAAGTCGGCGACGGCGACCCGCCCTGTCCGGTCGATCCAGGGATGGCGGTACTCGAGCTCGGCGAGCTGCCGGCCCGGGAAGGCGGCGAGACGGCGAACCTCGCCGAACTTCGCGATCGTGGCCACGTCGGACGCAAGCTTGGCGGCGACGACCAGCGCCTCGCCGCCCGCCTCCAGCGCGACGTACTCCTCCTCAGGGTGGACCGCCACGCCGAGGTTGGCGGGCAGGGTCCACGGCGTCGTCGTCCAGATGACGATCGACGCGCCGGCAGGAACGCCGGGAGGCGGCGTCACCAGCGGGAACTTGACGTAGACCGACGGCGTCTGCTGCTCCTCGTACTCGACCTCCGCCTGGGCCAGCGCGGTCTTGCAGTGCATGCACCAGTGCACGGGCTTGAGCCCCTTGTAGACGAGGCCGCGGCCGACGAAGCGCCCCAACTCGCGCGCGATGACCGCCTGGTACGCGGGTGCCATCGTGATATAGGGGTTCTCCCAGTCGCCGAAGACGCCCAGTCGGCGGAACTCGCCGCGCTGGACGTCGATGAACCGGAGCGCGTACTCGCGGCAGCGGCGGCGCTTCTCGACGGGATCCATCGCGCGTCGCACGTCGACCGGTGCGCGGTCGAGCCCCAGCTCCTTATCGACCTGATGCTCGATCGGCAGGCCGTGGCAGTCCCAGCCCGGGACGTACACGGAGTTGTAGCCGAGCATCGCGCGCGACTTCACGATCGCATCCTTTAGGACCTTGTTCAGCACGTGGCCCATGTGGATCTGGCCGTTGGCGTAGGGCGGACCGTCGTGCAGGATCCACAGCGGCCGGTCGGCGGAGACTTCCCGGAGCCGCTTGTAGATGCCGATCTGGTCCCACCAGGCGAGCATCTGGGGCTCCGTCTGGGAGAGGTTCGCCTTCATCGGGAACGACGTTTTCGGCAGGTTTAGCGTGGCCTTGTAGTCCATGGTCGGGATGGTCATGGTAACACGTGGGAGGTCGCGCAGGCAGGTCTCGATCGTCGCGATTACTTCGGCGAGAGCGTGACGAGACCGCGGGCCGCGTCGATGGTGACGTGGAAGGCGTCGAGGAAGTCGCGGCCCAGAAGCCCGTCGCCCTCCATCTGCACCATCTCGTAGGCGCCGATCGGCATCCGTCCGACGCGCGCCCCGCCGACCTCGAGCGAGTCGACCATCACGTACAGCAGGTGATCGTCGCCGGTCACCCCGACGAGCCGACCCGTCCCCACGGAGCGGGTGAGCGAGATACCGGCGGTGGCGAGGGCGCGGGGGCTGATGAGCGTGCGGTCGGCGCCCGTGTCGAGCATCAGGCGCGCGGACCCGGCGTCGTTGATGCGCACGTCGGCCATGATCCGCTCGCCCGGGGTGTAGCGAATCGTCGTTCCGCCCGCCGGGGCGCCGCGCGAGGCACCGGTGTCGGCCACCGACGGCACGGCGGGACGGTTGCGCAGGCCGAGCGGCGTCGCGGTCGCCCGGTGGCGCACGGGGACGTTGTCGAGCCCCTCGGCGTAGTGAGGGACGCCGGCGTCGTCGACCCAGCGATAGATCTGCGCGCGCGCCGCACGGGGCGCGAGGCCAACCAGCAGCGCGAGGGCGAACGTGAGGAGGACGCGACCGGGCATGGCCGGCATCATAACGCGCAGCGGACGACGCGGTAGACGACCATCTCGTCGGCGCCGGCCACGGTGTTGTGCTCGAGACGCACGCGATAGATCGGCTCGAGCAGGTCCCGGCGGGCGGTCATCTGCGGGAACCACGCCGGGAAGACGATGACGTGGAGCGGGCAGCGCTCCACGACGTACCGCATCACCCCCGCCTCGCCGGACCGGCGGTACGGAATGATGTCCGGGGTGACGAGTCCCATCAGGTCGATCACCTCGCGCCGCGACAAATACGCAATGGCGCCGACGTCGTTCACGGCGATCGCCCCGCGCTTCGGCAGGTGCTCGTCGACCCAGCGGCCGAGGTGGACCTGCATCGCGTTGATGTTCTGCACGGCGTTACCGTAGCGGCTGGCCGCCGGGAACAGCGCGCTCAGCGCCAGCGCGAAGTAGGCGCCGACGAGAACGGCGCGGGGCCGCGTCAGCCGCGGGCCGAGAGCGACGGCGAGGACCAGGAAGGCCACGGGCAGGAGGTGGATCGAGTAGCGGCCCTCCTGGAACGCGGGATCGCGATACGGCGCGAGCAGGGCCATGGCGATCGGATGCGCCACGAGCGCCAGCGAAGGCACGCCGAGGGCCAGGCCCGCGCGCCGCCACACGAGGAGGAGCGCCGGGAGCAGCGCGATGGGAAGCAGCCAGTCCGTCATCCTGAGCCAACCCACCCAGGCCGAGAAGAACGCGACCGGCCGCCCGATCCAGGTCACCTGCCCCGGCTCCCGGACTCCGGACAGCCAGCCGAGAAGTCCTCCCTCGATCTTCGCGGCCGCCGTCGCGGGCATGGCGCTGCCCACGGTGGCGAAGCTGAAGAGGACCGCCGGTACCAGGACGCCCGCGCTGACGGCCACGAACAAGAGCGCCCGCCGCGCTGTCAGTGGACGGGCCAGCGCGAGCAAAGGCACGAGGATGAGGGCCTCGGGTCGCGCGAGCACGGCGAGGGCGGCACAGAGCGCGGTCCAGCCGTCACGGCCGTGCGCGTGGGCGAGGAGCGCCAACGCGACGAGCAGGGCTGCGAGCGCCACCTCCATGCCGGACAGTGCCCCCCACGCCATCGCGCCCGTCCACGACAGCGCGACGGCGGCGGCGAGCGCGCCCACGCGCGAGGCGCCCCAGGCGCGCGCCGCCCGACGCAGGACCAGCGCGGCCCCAACGGACGCGAGCGCGCCGACGCCCTTGACAAGCGCCAGCGACGGCCCGAAGACCGCAACGCCGAGGGCGAGGAGCAGCGTCCACAGCGGAGCCGTCGATCCCGCCACCGGCGCGCCGGGGTTGTAGGAGAAGCCGGCGCCCTCGGCGATGTTCCGAGCGAAGTGCAGGTGGATCCACGAGTCGTCGAGGGGGAAGCCGGGCGCGCCGGCGAGGCGCTGCTCGGTCAGCAGGAAGACGGCGAGCGGCGGAAGCGCGGCGAGGGCAACGACGAGATCATCTCGCCATCCCCCGCCGCACAGGATCTCACCGCTCCGCGCGGCGGGCACGGCGAGGCGGATCGTCCCGGATCAGGGTGTAGCCAGCATAGCTCACGGGCTTACGACCGATGGGAAGCACGTAGAGAAACCGGCCGTACGGGATCTCCATCTCCATGAGGCCCGGCGGTCGCTCGGATGTCGGGCTCCAGTAATCCACGAACCAGACGAGGCGCTTGATCGAGGCCGGGATCCGGATTTCGCTGTCCCGCACGCGGGCCATCGCGAGCGAGACTCGGGGGGCATAATAGCCGGGTGGAAAATCGCCGACCTTCAACTCGTAGATCGCGTACCGGGGCAGGTAGAACACCGCGTGGCGCATCCAGGGATACGAGCGCGTGTTACCCAGCTCGGTGATGATCGCGGTGTCTTCCGAGGCGTACATGCCGCTGATCGAGTCCACGAACGTGCGGACGACTTCCTCGTGCTCGCGCAGCGCCGCCGCAGTCCGGCTGAAGATCCAGTCGAACGCCTCGTCCTGGGCCATCTTGACCCAGGCGGACCTCGGCGTGTCGAAGTCACGCTGGAGCGGGCGCGCGTTGACGAAGAAAGACCCATTGGCGAGCACGACGACGGCGACCGCCGCCGCGATGGCGACGGGACGGAGCCGCGGATGCGCGGCGAAGGCCGCCGCGTGGCCGAGGGCGGCGACGAGCATCGCCGAGAGCAGGACGACGAGCGCGGGCAGGAACGTCAGCACGTATCCCGCCTGGCCGAAGTGGACCAGCGTGTAGACGAGCACGGGCGTGACGGCCCAACCCACGAGGAACCACTCGCGGGAGCCCCAACCCAGCCGGCGGACGTACCACGGCGCGAGGAAGGTAACGAGCGCCAGGGGCCCGAGCCCGACGAGGACCGACTCCAGGAGGTAGCGCGCCATACGGAGCGTCGTCTCGGCGGCGCCGCCCAGGATCGAGGTCGGCTTGACGACCGACTCCGCGAGGTCGACGGACGCGGAGAGGTAACGCTCGAACCCGCCCGTGAGCCAGATCATCGGAACGAACCAGCTCATGACCGCCATCGTCATGATGACGAGCCCGACGACGACCGTCCGGAGACGGCGGACGCCAGCGACCGTCGCGCCGAGCCAGAGCGGCAAGAGGAGCAGGAGGATCGACTGGCGGACGCCGCCCGCCAGCCCGAGGTAGCCTGCGGCCAGCCAGGCGTCCGTCTCGCTCCCGCGGAGCGCGCGGAAGGCGAAGTAGGCCACGGTCGAGGCGCAGAGCGCCTCGCCGGCGTACGTGAGGCCCACGGACCCATAGAACCAGAAGAGCGGGCTGACGGCCAGGAGCGTCGCCGCGACGAGGGCCGTCGCTCGGTCGTAGGCGGCGCGCGCGAGGAAGTAGACGACGAAGGTCGTCAGACCGCTGAACGCGACGGCGAGCACGACGTAGGCCGCCGTCGGGTTGTCGAGCCAGGTGTTCACGAGGTGGCCGAGGGCCACATAGAGGATGTAGCCCGGCGGATGCGGCTGGTGCTTGACGACGTCGTACTCCGTGAGCGCGAGGGCGAATTGGACGGCGTCCCAGTTGTAGAGCATGCGCGCCCGGTAGGGCAGCCGGGAGAGGACGGTGAGGAGGGCCAAGGCCGACGCGCACAAGAGATCGTAGCGGTCGGCTCGTCGCTCCATGGTGCGAGGAGAGTATATACCGGGGTCAGGACGCCGTGGCGAGGGCGGCGGCGCCGATCACCCCGCTCAGGTCGCCGAGCCGGGCACGCGCCACGCGGAGGGAGCCCGCGGACAGGATCGTTGTCCGTCGCAGCACGCCTTCAGCGACGACGTCGAAGAGCGCCGGTACCGTCTCGATGACACCCCCGCCCAACACGAGGACGCACGGGTTCACCAGCGTGACGTAGTTCGCCGCCGCCATCGTGAGGAAGCGGGTGGCGTCACTCCACAGCTCGTGGGCCAACGTGTCGCCCTCGACCGCCGCCGCGTAGACATCGCGCGCGGTGACGCGGGCGGGATCGCCGCCACAGAAGTCGACGAGACGGCTCGCGCGGCCCGCCGTCATTGCCGCGGCCAGGCGGCGCTGGAAGCCGCTACCCGAGACATATTGCTCGAGGCAGCCCAGACGCCCGCAGCGGCAGGGTAGACCGTCGGGGACCACCTGGGTGTGGCCGACCTCGCCCGCGGCGTTGCCCGCACCCCGCCAGAGCCTGCCGTCGAGCACAGCGCCGGAGCCCACGCCGGTCCCCACGAAGATGGCCACGAGGCTGCTCTCCTGACCCCCGGCTCCGGTCACGAACTCGCCCCAGGCCGCCGCCCGTACGTCGTTCTCGACGACCACCGGCACGCCGAAGGTCCGCGCGAGGCGGTCGGAGAGCGGGACGTCCCGCCAGCCGAGGTTCGGCGCGTAGACAACGGTGCCCGTCGCGGGATCGATCTGGCCGGCGCACGCCACGCCGATGGCCAGGAGGGCTGAGGATGAGGTCGGCAGATCTTGGATTGCCTGCTCGAGGGTGGCGAGGACCGCCTCCGGTCCCCGCCTCGCGTTCGTGGGACGTTCGGTCTGCGAGAGAAGGTGCCCGTCGACCCCGACGGCGCCCGCTCGGAGGTGCGTGCCGCCGACGTCGACGCCGACGACGTGCGCTACGCCTTCTTCTCCTCTTCCTTCTTGGCGGCGGCCGTACCGTCGTCCTTGACTTCGTTCACGCCCTTCTTGAACTCTTTCACGCTGGAGCCTAGCGAGCGGGCGAGCTCGGGCAACCGGTTCGCGCCGAACAGGATCAGCACGATGACGAGGATGATCAGCAGTTCCTGGTAGCCGAGACCAAACATGATCGCCTCCTTCCCAACGCTCTGAGCTTAGCGCGCCTCTAGGGCCCCCGCAAGACCCGCCGCTCCCCCACCCGAATGGTGACGCGGCGGCCGTCGAAGTACTCGAGGAGGGGGATGGCGTACTTGCGCGAGATGCCCAGGAGGTCCTTGATGTCGCCCGGACCGATGTCCTTGCGCTCGCGGAGCAGGACGACCAGCTTCTCCTGGATCGTCTCCAGCGCCCGGGCGTGGAAGAAGAGCGACTCCTTGATCCGGACCAGCCGCTTACCTTCGACCAGGACCTGGAACAGCTCGTGCTCGTCGTCGCCGGCAACGCCCGCGCGTCCCAGCGCCTCCTCGGGATTGGGCGGCGCCGCCTCGGCGCGCAGGAACTCCGCCTCGACCTGGTCCACGACCCGCTGCTGCTCGGCGGAGAGGCGGACCTCGTGCGAGGCCAGCCGCACCTTGTCGCGCTCGCTCCGGACCACGCCCTCGGCGTCGAGCTTGCCGAGCACGTGGGCGAACACGCGCTCCTCGGCGGCGCCCGCACGGCCACGCAGCTCCTCGCGCGACATCCCCGGCTTCAGCGGGTTCGCCCGGTGAAACTCCTCGATCGTCGCCTGCACTTGGGCGCGCAGGCGCTGCTCGCTCTCGCGATGCAGGAACCAGTCGCGCTCGACCGCGAGGATCCGGCCGTTCGACGCCAGCGCCTCGAGGCGCGCGCGCAGCCGTTCGGGGCCGAAGGGCACGCGCCCACTGAGGACGGCGAGACGGACCCCGGCCGGGCCCCTTTGTCGTACGTGCTCCTCGACGACGTCCTCGGGCGTGCCCTCGGCGAGGAGCCGGAGATGGGTGATCAGCGACGGCGCCCGGCGCTTGAACCGCGGCGGGTCGATGTCGAGCAGGGTGCCGCCGCCGATGGTGACGATCGGCGAGTACGACCGAATGACGAACCGGTCGCCGGGCAGCGCGACGAGTGACGCCTCCATCCGGAAGCGCGCGAACGCGCGCTCGCCGGGTGACAGCTCCGCGCGATCGAGGAGGAGGACGCGCGCCATGATCTCGCTCGTCCCCGCGTGGAAGCGGATGCGGTCGCGCGACTTAAGCGGGCGCGGGGCGTCCGGGAGCAGCTCCAGCGTGCCGTCGACCAGCACGGAGGCGACGAGCGCGCCGGGCGGCCCGACGACGTCGCCGCGGGCGACCGCCGCGCGCTCGAGCCCCTGCAGGTTCATCGCCGTGCGCTGCCCGGCGCGCGCCTCGGGGACGGCGTGGCCGTGGGTCTGGAGCCCGCGGATCTTCGCCTGCACACCGCGCGGGTAGACCTCGACGCGATCGTCGACCACGAAGCGGCCGGTCATCAGCGTGCCCGTGATCACGGTGCCGAACCCCTTGACGGTGAAGACGCGGTCGATCGGGAGCCGGGGCAGCTGGTCCGCGGCCCGCACCGGGACCGCGGCGGCCAGCGCGCGGAGCACGGAGCGCAGTTCGTCGAGGGCCTCGCCGGTCTTCGCCGACACACCCAGCATCGGCGCGCCCTCGAGGAACGTGCCGCGCACGAGGCCCGCCACGTCGTCCTTCACCAGCTCCAACCAATCGGCCTCGACCAGATCGGCCTTGGTCAGCGCCACGAGCCCGGTCTTGATGTGGAGCAGCGAGCAGATCGCGAGGTGCTCGCGCGTCTGCGGCATCACGCCCTCGTCGGCGGCGATCACCAGCATGGCGAGGTCGATGCCGCCCACACCGGCCAGCATGTTGCGAACGAAGCGCTCGTGTCCGGGAACGTCGACAATCTCGATAGTGAGCCCGTCCGGCTCTTCGAGGAACGCGAAGCCGAGGTCGATGGTGATGCCGCGCGCCTTCTCCTCGGGGAGCCGGTCCGTGTCGATGCCCGTCAGCGCCTTGACGAGCGACGTCTTGCCATGATCGATGTGCCCGGCCGTCCCGACGACGACGTGCCGGCCCATCACGCGCGCCCGAGGACCGTGAGCGCCGCGGCGACGGCGGGAAGCTCCGCGGGCAAGATGGTCCGGCAGTCGAGGAGGAGGCGGTCGTCCGCGATCCGGCCGATGATGGGAGGGTTGCCTCGGCGTAGTGCCTCGTCCAGCTCCCGCGTGGCGGCGGGCGTCGCCCCTAGCGCGAGAGCCGCGGTCGGCAGCTTCACCGTCGGCAGCGCTCCCCCGCCCACCTCCGAGTGGTCCTCGACGATCACGGCGGCCAGACGCTGGCGCGCGTCCGCGTCGAGGCGTGAGAGTAGGCGCCGCGCCCGGCGGCGGATGCTGGCCAGCGGTTCGGTCAGGAGCCGGAGCGTGGGGACGGTCTCGAGCGCCGTCCCGGCGTCGTAGGCGTAGAGCGTCGCCTCCAGCGCCGCGATCGTGAACTTGTCGATGCGGAGCGCGCGGTTCCATGGGTTCTTCTTGAGGTGCCCGACGATGGACCGCGCGCCGACGATAACCCCCGCCTGGGGGCCGCCGAGCAGCTTGTCACCGGAGAACGAGACGAGGTCGACGCCGGAGGCGATGACCTCGGGAACGGTCGGTTCGTAGGGAAAGCCCCAGGGGCGGAGGTCAACGAGGGAGCCTGACCCGAGGTCCTCCATCACGGGGACACCCCGCTCATGGCCGAGGGCAGCCAACTCGCGCGACGAGACGTCGGCAGTGAAGCCCACCACGCGGTAGTTCGAGGGGTGAACCTTGAGGAGCAGCGCCGTGTCCGGACCAATGGCCTCGGCGTAGTCACGCAGGTGCGTACGGTTGGTCGCGCCGACCTCGCGCAGCCGCGCCCCGCTTCGCTGCATGATGTCAGGAATCCGGAACTCACCACCAATCTCGATCAACTCGCCCCGCGAGACGACCACTTCCTTGCCGTGGGCCAGCGTGCCCAGAGCGAGGAGGACGGCGGCGGCGTTGTTGTTGACGACGAGAGCGTCCTCGGCGCCGGTCAGCCGGCGGAGGAGCGCCTCCACGTGGGTGTAGCGCGAGCCGCGCTCCTTGGTGGCGAGATCCAGCTCGAGGTTCGAGTACGTGCCACCGATCGCCGCCAGGCGCGTCATCGCGAGGTCGCTCAGGAGGGCGCGGCCGAGGTTCGTGTGCAGGACGACACCGGTGGCGTTGACGACGGAGCGGAGCGAGAACGTCCCGGCCCGGGTAAGCGTTTCTACGACGCGGGCGGCAACGCGCTCGGCGGTGTCGGCCGTACCCCCGCCGTCACCGCCGGCGAGGACGCGACCGCGCTCCGCCTCGACGGCGTCGCGGACGGTGGACGTCAGGCGCGCCCGCGGGATCCCCGCCAGCTCGGGACGATCGCCGAGCCGGCGGACGAGCTGGTCGACGGACGGCAGATGGCGGAGCGCGACGCGGTCCTCAGGGGCCATCGAGCGCTGCCTCAACCTTTTCACGCACTCGCGCAACCACCTCCTGGGCTTCCCGGCGCCACGCCTGGGCGCTCCACGGCCCCGGCGCGCGACGGGCCCGGCGGACCGCGTCTTCGGTCAGACCGGCCCAGAGCTCGTCGAGGTCGGTCGGCGAGAGGCCTTGCCCGCGGAGCGCCCGTGTCCACTCCTCCGCCAGGCTCTCGATGAGCCGGTCACGCTCGGACGCGAGCCGGCGGGCCTTTCGCACGAGGTCGGCGAGCCGCGGCGCCATCCTACTTCTTCACGGACTCCTGCACGGCGTCGAGCAGGTTGGCCTCGAAGCGGCCCGTTGAGGCACACTGGTACACGGGCGTCGGCCGAAGCTTGCCCGACGATCCTCGGCGCGCGGCGTGCGTCCGCATCTTCGAGTTGATCAGGAGCCGGGTCTCGGCACCGTTGTCTTCCGTGAAGATCGTGAAGGAGACGAGGGCCTCGCCCTCGATTCGGTCGTCGCCGAGGCGGCCGCAGTCGGCGAAGAGCCCGATCGGCGTCACGAACTCGTCCGACGCGATGACGCCGGAGTCGCGAGCGATGGCCCGCAGAGGGATATTACTCTTTGCCAGCGCGTGCACGAGCCCGCCCCACGCGGCGTTGTACGGCACGTGGATCTCTGCTCGGAAGGGCGGCGGCGCGAGCGGCGAGACGTACATCCGCGCGCACGCGGACACCAGCAGCACCGCAGCGCCGGCCACGATCCTCTTACTTGTGGTGGTCGATCCCACGGTACGCCTCGATGAACCGGCGGATCCGCTTGGCGTCGAACTCCGACAGCGTCTCGATGCGGGTCCAGGCGGTGAGCGCGATCGTCGACTTCATCGCCGGATAGGGTGCGAGGATGACGTACTTGTCGTATTTCTGGACGACGGAGCGGAGCTTCGCCACGAGGTCCGGACACTCGCAGTTGTACTGGACCACCACCCCGCCGTCCTCGAGGTTGTGGACCTGCAGCTCGAGCGGGATGGGACGCGTGTGCACGCCCCACGGCGCGATGTGCGGCAGGTGCGGGCCCGAGGTGGGCGGGTCGGAGTTGTAAGGCTCGCGCGGGGTTTCCGCGGTTGGGATGTGGCGATTGCCCTGATCAAGCATCTTCACGCCGGGGAGATCGGCCATCGCGCGATAGGCGAAGTAACCGACCACCGCGCCCGCGACGAGGCCGCCGACCACGGCCAGCGGCAGCCAGCGGCGCCGCCGCCGGTGCTGATCTTTCCGTCGCTCGTTACAGTTGGTCATCCGTCGTCCGTTGGCGGAAGCGTGTGGGAGTCGAACCCACCTCCGGCTTGTCTAGAGCCGGACACCGGATTTGAAGTCCGGGAGGCCCACCGGGTTCCTAGACGCTTCCGATCGCCCGATTCGGCTCCGGTACAGCCGCTTGAGTGTATCACTCAACGGCGAGAGCCTCCGGCGAGCGGCGGGAAGAGCGTCACGACGTCCCCCGCGCGCAGGCGCCGAGCCTCATCGGCATCTTCGCCGTTGACGAGGACGATGCGCGGGAAGTCTCGCGGGATGCCGAGCACGGCGGCCACGTCGCCGACGGTGCTGCCCTCGGCGAGGTCCAGGAACGCGGAGCCCGCCTCACTGTCCTTTGGGAGATGGGGGGCGAGAGTGGCGAAGAGCCTGACTTCGACCCTCACCTAGCCACGGGCTGTCCGGCGCGGGCGGCCCAGAGGTGCCGGTCGGCGACGATGAGGCGGTCGCCCGGGCGGATAAGGTCGCTGGTTCCGAGGTTGTTCCAGCGTACAACCTCAGCGACCGAGACACCGTAACGCTGGGCGATGCCGCTCACGGTGTCGCGGGACCGGACCACGTGGACCTCCGCCGTCCCCGCCGCGCGCGCGGCGGGGGCGGCGGGCTTCGGCACGGCCAGGGCCGACCGGATTCCGGCGACGGTCCCCTCCGGCACCCGCAGGCGATAGGGCGCGCCGGGCGGCGTCACCGCCTTCACGAGCACGGGATTGAGCGTCCGCAGGGTCTCCGTCGACACCCCGGACGCCGCGGCCAGTGACTTGAGATCCGTCGAGGGCGGGACCGACACGAACTCGACGGCGGTCGGGGCGTGCTCACCGACGTCGAACCCGTAACGTGACGGATCCTGCCCGATGACCGTGGCGGCGTGGATCCGGGGCACGAACTCTTTGGTCTCGCGCCGCAGGAAGCCGGTCCGCGCCAGAGCCCAGAAGTCGGTGCTGCCGACGCTGCG
Source organism: Methylomirabilia bacterium (assembly GCA_041493245.1). Lineage (GTDB taxonomy): Bacteria > Methylomirabilota > Methylomirabilia > Rokubacteriales > CSP1-6 > DATHGT01. The sequence continues at coordinate 17,410 of JBGPYK010000007.1, forward strand.
GATCGCGCGGAGAACCGTCATCTCGCCCGCGTTGTACGCGGCCTGGGCCAGCGACCACGACCCGAACTGGGCATACAGGTCACGCAGGTGGGCGGCCGCGGCCAGCGTCGACTTTTCGGGATCGAACCGCTCGTCCACCCACTGGTCCACCCGCAGGCCGTACCGCCGCGCGGTGCCCGCCATGAACTGCCAGAGTCCTTTGGCGCCCGCCCGTGACACCGCGACGGGGTTGAAGCCGCTCTCGATCATGGCCACGAAGGCGAGGTCTTCGGGAAGACCGTGGTCGCGCAGCGTGCCGCGGATCATCTCAAGATAACGTCCGGCCCGGCCGAACCAAGTGTCGACGACCTCACGGCGCTCCCGCGTGAAGCGATCGAGGAAGTACTGCACCTGCTGGTTGATCGGGACGTAGTAGGCAGGCACGGGAGTCTGGACGGCCGCGCGGGCGAGGCGGCTGGACTCGGCGAACGCTTCGGCCCAGGGAT
>JBGPYK010000571.1:0-2353 GCA_041493245.1 Methylomirabilia bacterium
CATCGGCCACAAGCTCGACCCGGCCGAAGCCGAGTATCTGCGCGCGCTGGCCGAGCGTCATGGAATGCGCGCCGCACCGCCGCACTGCTTCGGTGTCGAGCTGAGCGAGGCGGACTTCGAGAAGCGGCGGCTGGCGCGGGCGGCTCGTCGGATCGAGCCGGCCCTCGATGAAGCGGACTCGGGCTTGGCCGGTCGGTGACGTGGGGATCGGCGTGGCGGCGACCTGGCCCGCCGGTCCCTTCACGATCACCGACGCCCGCCACCGCTTCGCGGACGCGTTTCCTCCGCGGGCCTGGATCTACTGGAGCGACCTCTTCGCGACCACGGCCGTGTGCTGGACGGCGCTCGCGGTGTCGGCCGGCGTGCCACTCGGGGGGCCGCTTCACCTCGCCTCGACGCTCGTCGCGATGGTGGCGCTGTTCCGGGCCGCCATCTTCGTCCACGAGATCGCTCACCAGCGGCGGGGCGCCCTGCCGGGGTTCGAGTTCGCGTGGAACGTTCTCGTCGGGGTGCCGTTCCTGGCCCCGAGCCTCACGTACGTGGGCTCCCACCTCGACCACCACCGGCAGGCGACCTTCGGCACGTGGAACGACCCGGAATACCTACCCCTGGCGCGCTCGACCCCGCTCAGACACCTCGGGTTCCTGCTCGTGCCGGCGGTGGAGGTACCGATGTTCCCCGTCCGCTGGGGCGTGCTGGGACCGGCGTCGTGGGTCATCCCGCCGCTACGCCGCTGGTTGATCGCGCGCGCCTCGACGCTCGTACTCAACCCACGCTACCGGCGTCCCGCCCCAAAGGGTCGGGACACCGCGCGGTGGATGGCGCAGGAGGCGGCCGCGGCTGCCCTGGTGTGGCTCGTGGCGGGGGGCGTCGTGGCGGGCTTGGTTCCTGTCCAATGGCTCTTGCAGTGGTACGTCGTCGTCGCAGGGGCTCTGGTCCTCAACCAGGCGCGCAACCTCGCCGCCCACCGCTACGAAAACGACGGGCAGCCGACGGACTCGCTTGGACAGCTCCTCGACTCGGTGACGCTGGAGGGGCGGTTCCTCAGCGCGCTGGCGGCGCCCGTCGGCCTGCGGTACCACGCGCTCCACCACTACCTGGCCACCGTCCCCTACCACAGTCTCGGCGCGCTGCACCGCCGGCTGCTCGCCGAGTTGCCCGCGGACGATCCCTACCGGCGGACGCGGTGCCCCGGGGTCGTCGCCGCCGCGTTCGCTCTGGCGCGGCGCGCGGCCGCCCGCCGTGCGTGCCTATCCTCTACCGGGACACGTGGTATCAAGGAGGACGAGATGCAGGTTTTCGACGCGCTGAAGGAGCGTAAGCCATGAAGGTCGGATTCATCGGACTGGGCACGATGGGCACACACATGGCCATGAACGCGATGAAGGGCGGCCACGAGCTGGTGGTAAACGACATCCGGCGCGAGGCCGCCGAGCCTCACCTCGCGGGCGGCGCCAAGTGGGCCGACACGCCGAAGCAGGTCGCTGAGGCCAGCGAGGTCGTCCTGACCTCGCTCCCCGGTCCTCCTGAAGTCGAAGCCGTGGCCATCGGCGAACACGGGATCCTGAGCGGCATGACCCCAGGGAAGGCCTACTTCGACCTCAGCACGAACTCACCCGCGCTCGTCCGGCGGTTGCACGGCGTCTTCGCGGCCAAGGGCGTGCATCTGCTCGACTCCCCGGTGAGCGGTGGGCCGCGCGGTGCCCGGACGGGCAAGCTCGCGCTCTGGGTCGGCGGCGACGAGAAGGTCTACCAGCGCTTCAAGCCGGTGCTCGACGCCATCGGCGACCAAGCCCGCTACATCGGCCCGATCGGCGCCGGCTCCATCGCCAAGCTCGTGCACAACTGCGCGGGCTACGCGATTCAGACCGCGCTGGCCGAGGTGTTCACGATGGGCGTGAAGGCCGGCGTGGAGCCGCTCGCGCTGTGGCAGGCGGTGCGCCAGGGCGCCGGCGGTCGACGCCGCACGTTCGACGGGCTCGTCGACCAGTTCCTGCCCGGCACGTTCGACCCGCCGTCGTTCGCGCTCAAGCTCGCGCACAAGGACGTCACGCTCGCCTGCGCGCTCGGACGCGAGCAAGGCGTGCCGATGCGCCTCGCCAACCTCGTGCTCGAGGAGATGACGGAGGCGATGAACCGCGGCTGGGCCGCCCGCGACTCGCGGGTGGCCATGCTGCTGCAAGAGGAGCGCGCGGGCGTCGAGATCCGCGTCCCCGAGGATCAGCTCCGCGCCGCCCTGGGCCGCGAGCCCGTGTAGCAGGCTGCTGAAAAAGGCCCATCTGCTTCGTTGGCGCCCTTGGCCGCACGCTCAACGTACAGGGAGTACGCCTCGCGTGCGGCCGGCGGGCGCCGC
>JBGPYK010000302.1:0-4144 GCA_041493245.1 Methylomirabilia bacterium
CCGGCTTCCTGCGCTTCGACCCCAAGACCAAGCTCTCCGAGTTCTACGCCGTTCCGAAGGAACTCATCGGGGTGCGCGGCGGCGACATCGACAAGAACGGCGTGCTGTGGGGGTCGGGCTCGAACGGTAGCCTGATCAGCTTCGACCGTCGCAAGTGCAAGGGTCCGCTCAGCGGCCCGAATGCGACCGGCAACCACTGCCCCGAAGGGTTCGCGTCCCACAAGTATCCGGGACCGGGCTTCGAGGGCTTCGAAGGCACCAGCGGCGAGGCGAGCTACTACACCTGGGTCGATCACCACAACACGGCGGGCCTGGGCGAGAACGTGCCGATCTCGACCGCCAACCTGCAGGACGGCTTCGCCGCGCTCAAGGGCGGGCGGATGATCCTGATGCGCGTGCCATACCCGATGGGCTTCTTCGCCAAGGGTCTGGACGGGCGCATCGACGATCCAAACGCCGGCTGGAAGGGCCGCGGGTTGTGGACCACCAATGGCGACCGCACGCCGTGGTTGATGGAGGGCGGCAAAGGCTCAAAGCCGCGCGCCGTGCACATCCAGGTGCGGCCCGATCCGCTGGCGCACTGAGGCGGCGAAAGAACGCTGGGCTTCGAGCGCGAGGACGCCGTCGGCGTCCTCGCGCTCGGCCACAACCTCAAGTCTGTTTGTAGAACCGGGTCGCGTTGTCCCAGAAGAGCTTTCGCCGGGTCTCCTCTCCGCGACTCGGCCAGCCGAGGACAGGCACAGGGGTGGCGTATCAGCGGGAGCCGAGCCACTCCTGGGGAATCTCGTGCAGCGGCCGAAACTCCGGATCGCGATGAACCAGGGTGGCACCGCGCGTCACGGCGGTCGCCGCGATCCAGCTGTCCGCGACCGAGAGGCCGCCACCGGCTTTGAGCGTCGCGGCGGCCTGGAGGATCTCCGGCTCGCAGCTCACCCATTCGATGGGAAAGCTATCGACCAACCGCAGCGCATCGCGCGCCGCCGGCTCGCCTTCGGCGCGCTCGATCATGTACAGCAGTTCCATCCGCGTCATGAACGACAGCAAGACGCGGCCACGGCCCTTCTTCGCCGCGTCCAGCACGCCTTCGACGTGGTCGGCGCCGCGCTCGTTGCCGCGGAGGGCGAGGAGGGCCGAGGTGTCGAGGACGCGAACCGCTCGATTAGCCATCCTCACGCTGCCGGGCGCGCCGCCGCTCACGGATGAGGGCCTCGACTTGGCCCTTCCGCCCCGAACCCCGGAAGGCGCGGATCGGTTCGACCGGCAGCGGGATCACCCGGGCCGTCTGGCCTTCGACCACCCACTCCAGGACCGTGGCCGGGCCGATCTGAAGCTTGCGTCGCACGTCCGACGGAACGGACACCTGACCGCGCTTGGTCACCCGTGTACGCATGTCCGTCAATGTACAAGCTATTCCGGGTCGGCGCAAGCTAGCCGGCATGCCATCATGTGCTCGGACGGGTTGTCGAGACGACGCCACAGGCAACGGGTGCGCGGCAGGACGCGGTATCCGGACCTGGTGCGCGCAACCAGTTCGATCGGTGTGGTGATGCTGGTCGGCCTCGCCCTACGCGGCTCCACAAGAGCACACCCGCGGTCAACGCCGCCGCTTTCAGGTTTTTAAAAGGCCCGCCCTCGGCGGGTGTTCTTGTTTCTAGGGTATGGTGTTCCTTCTAAGGCTTCGGTTACGGATACAGGCCGGCCGAGATTCGTCCGGGCCGAAGCAAGAGCATGCCCGAATTAGGGGATTCAGACAGGGACGCCGGCGGCGATATTCAGACGGCGGCCCGGAGCTTCGCCGGCGAGGACTCGGTGCGGGCGGCCTTGTAGCGGCGGACGCGGATCTTGCCCTCGCGGCGGCGGGTGCGGGCGATGTCGTAGGAATTCTGCATCCGCATCAGCGTGTCCATCTTCACGCCGAAGGCTTTCTCGACGCGCAGGGCCATGTCGCCCGACAGGTCGCCCTTGGCATTGAGCAGGGTCGAGAGCGTCGGGCGCGAGACCCCGAGGATCTCCGCGGCGTTCGTGACCGTCAGGCCGTGGGCCTCGATGATCTCGGTCCGGATAAAATCGCCGGGGTGCGGCGGGTTCAGCATACGCATGGCGGTTCTCCTTGCGAGCGGGCTCCCGGCGCCGACGCGCGGAGAGACTATTTCAGAGAAGTGCTCGAAACTCCTCGACGGCGAGGCCAGCTTCACGAATCAAGCTTCGCAGAGTTCCCTTGGCCAGTTCCTTGTGATCAGGGACGGTCAGGCGCCGGTGCGGAGGATCTTGATGGCGGAGGATGAGGTGGCTACCGGTCTGGCGGTCTTCGCGATATCCGAGCTTGGCGAATGCCCTTGCTGCCTCTCGCCCTGAGACGACCGGCAGACGCGTCACATCGCGATCTCAACCGTCTCTTCACTGATCGAAGGCGGAATCGGCTCGTCATGCGCCCTGAGGCTTTCCAGATAACCCTGAATGGCGTCGCGGACGTTAGCAAGCGCCTCGCTTCGGGTCGAACCCTGAGAGATACAGCCCGGCAGGGACGGACACTGAGTGACGAAGACCCCGTCCTCGTCCTGCTCGACGACAACCCTGAATTTCATTGTCGAAATCCTATCACACGTCGCCATCGGGACGCGCCTCCATGACGTTCCGCAAGGCGTGATCCGCCGCGATGCCACCACCCTGCAAGTGGACGGACGAGGAGCGCGTCATTGATGGCAGAGCTGCGTTTAACGTTGATCGGAAACGCCCTCGACTTCTTCTCGGAAGCGGGCTACGCGCCGAGTACCCGAACATCAGTTCCGAGGTGTGGGCGACGCCCGACGTTCACCAGATGCCCACCTGGGGCTTTGCGTCGGCTTCGCTCGACCCAGTCGCGGTCGAGCCGGTCGGCTCGCTTGACGGGCCCGGGCAGAACGGCGTCCTCATCAGCGACACCAATCCCACCATCGAGTCGAACAACGCCGCCCTGCTTCCGTTCGTCCAGCCCGCAGGCCCGGTGATTCTCTCGACCAGCGTCATCTCCGGCTGGTACACCACCGCCATCGGCTTCACCTCGTCCGGTGTCCTTGCCGACAACTTCGAAACCTCGGGTCTGGCCTGGCTGGTGATCCGGATGCCCCGGACCACCCCCGGCGGTCAGGGAAGCATCGCCACCTGGGAACTGCACACCAACGGCTTCAACGGCCCGAGCGCGTCGGGGACGATGGTTCTTGGCGGTTACAACCACGTTGCCGTCAGCAATGACCCGACTGCCGGCAAGGTGGCGGCGTCGATTGAGGGCGTGCCGGTCGCCTCTCTCGACTACGTCGTCAGCGGCGCCCAGTATGTCGGCTTCCAGGGCAATGGGATCGTCAACGACTTCCTTGTCCAGGCCGGTGCCATCGCTGTCCCGTAAGGGTCAGATGAAAAGCTCATCGCGCGGGGTGGCCGAAGGGTCAGCTGTGTCCCGCGCGATGGGTTTTCTGCGGGAAGGCGTGGCGCTTTGCTCGGAAAATCCCCCGGCGGGCGCCCTCGGCGCCGTGAGCCGCCGCGTCTAGGAGCGCATCCTCGTACTCGGGTCTATCCCGCGATCCTCGAGACCATCGATCTGCTGGCCGAGGCCGTGAAGCCGGCGCTCGACCGCGGAGGACGATTCTGGGTAGACTGACAGAATTATGACTGAAGAGGGTGAGACACCAGCGTCCGAGGATTTCGCCACGCTGTTCGCGGGCCAGGAGACCGGGTCGGCCCTGGAGGTCGGTGACGTCGTGAAGGGGCGCGTCGTCCAGATTGCGGCCGAGAACGTCTTCGTGGACGTCGGCGGCAAGGGCGAGGCCTGGATCGACCGCGCCGAGCTGACCGATGAGGACGGGCGGCTGCGCGTCGCCGTCGGGGACGAGGTCGAGGCCACCGTCGTCTCGACGCGCGACGAGGTGCGTCTCTCGTACAGGCTTCAGCGGGGGGCGCATGCCCGGGAGGCCCTCGCGATGGCCGCGTCGACCGGTATGCCGGTCGAGGGCAGGGTCGCGGCCGTCATCAAGGGCGGCTACGAGGTGACGGTGGGCGGGCTGCGCGCCTTCTGCCCGTTCTCGCAAATGGATCTCCGGCGCGTCGAGACCGCCGAGGACTACGTGGGCCGCGTCCTCGAGTTCCGCGTCACCCAGTACGGCGACAACGG
>JBGPYK010000185.1:0-5475 GCA_041493245.1 Methylomirabilia bacterium
CTCCTCGGCAAGCGCAAGATCGAGATCCTCAAGGCCGACGAGAACGCGGGCACCGACGCCAACGTCAAGGAGCTGCGGCGGCTCAAGCTCTCGGAGAAGATCGACTTCTTCTGCGGCATCACGTCCAGCGGCAACACGCCGGCGCTCGGGCCCGTCGCCGAGGAGCTGAAGGTCCTCACGATCTTTGTCGACGGCTGCACGGACTTCCTGTTCGACAAGGCGGTGCCGAACCCCCACTACATCTTCCGCATCACCAACATGCAGTCGGCGGACGGGGTGACGGGCGCGGTGGCCGCGGCCATGACGTGGCCGAACACCAAGCGCATCGCCCACATCCACCCCGACTACTCGTACGGCCGCAACGCCTTCGATCACTTCACCATCGTCATGAAGAAGATGCTGCCGCGGGCGGAGAACGTCTCCGAGGGCTGGCCGAAGCTCGGCACCACGGACTTCAGCTCCCACATCACCAAGGCCATCGCCTCCAAGCCGGACCTCCTGGCGACGTCGGTGTGGGGCGGTGACTACGTAGCGTTCTACAAGCAGGCGCTCCGCTACGGGATGTTCGACAAGATGAAGGTCGCGAGCATGATTGCTTTCGGCGTGGCCCCGCACGCGATCGGCAAGGACCACCCTGAGGGCATCATCGCCGGCGTTCACTCGAACTACCACTTCACGTACCCGGCGGGCGACCGCTGGCCCTACAACAAGACGTTCGTCGAGAAGTACCACAAGCGCTTCAACGAGTATCCGAACTTCCAGGCCGAGGGCGGCTACACGGCGACGTACATGCTGAAGACCGCCATCGAGAAGGCCAACAAGCTCACGGGCGGCTGGCCCGACGACGACGCGATCATCACTATGCTCGAGGGCTTGATGATGGCGGGGCCGGCGGGCTACGTCTACATCCGCCCCGACAACCACCAGGGGTACAAGGACGCGGTGACCGGGTTCAGCAAGAACGTGCCCGAATACCCGTTCCCGATCCTCGACCCGAACCGCATCATCACGATCCCCATCCGCAACATCACGGCGCCTCCGGGCTGGCCCAAGGGCGAGCCGACCTCCACGTACACGTGGATCGACAAGACGTGGCCGCAGGTGGTCATGGCGACTCCGGCCGCGGCGCCCGCGCGTCCGGCGGCGCCACCGAAGAAGTAGGCGGATGACCGGGGGCGGGCGGCCGCGCGGCCGCCCGCCCCTCGCCTCACCCCCCCGCGCAGGTATCGTGAAGGCCGTCCCCGCGCTCGTCGTCCTCGTGGCCGTGGCTCTCCTGCTCGTGCCCGCCGGCGAGGCCGGACACGAGATCACGTTCTATCCGTCGTTCTACCCTCAGGAGATCACCGTCCGAGCCGTGTCGCCGTCCGTCGCCGCTGGACTGCTCGCCAAGAATCAGCTCCAGGCGTACGTGGGGAGCGATCCCTTCGCGGCGGGGACGCCGCCGCCGCATGTCTCCTACGTCGACTCGCTGGGCGCGTTCGTCGTCCTCACGTTCGACCGGGCAGCGCTCGTTGACGCCACCGCCCGGTGCGTCGCCGCCGCGCGTGCGCTCCGCTCCTTTGCCGCCGTGAAGACGCCGTTCGTCTTCCATCCCTATCCGGTGACTCCGTACCACGAGGACTACCTCGTCCACGTCGACCTCGCGGCCGCCGCGCGGAAGCGGATCGAGCCGGACACGGGCGCGCCGGCCCTCAAGGTGAAAGCGTCCGGAGCGCTCGCCCAGGCCGCGCGCCAGGCGGGGCTCAAGGTCGTGGACGCGGGCGCCGACGCCGCGCTGGAGGCGATCGAGCGGGCGCCGTCGACGGCCCCGTGGCGGCGTGAAGGTTGGTTCCAGGCGCACCAGACTTACGCTGGCGTCGTGGGCGAGGGTGCGAGGCGCGCGATCGAGGAGGCGTACACGCGCCGCGTCGCCGGCGCCGGGGAGAGCCCAGCCGAGCGCGCCAACCTCGAACGCCGCCTCGTCGCGCTGCTCACGCGCGGCTGCGAGCGCGTGGCCGTCGGTTACACGCGCCGGCGCGAGGCGGTCAACGAGGAGTACACGGCGGGTGTGGAGAACGTCGCCTGGGATTCGCAAACCGGCCTCGGCTCGGCCATCTTCCTCCGCACCGTGAAGCTCAAGGACTTCCCGTGGAACGGCTGGCTCACGCTCGGCTCCGAGACCAAACCGCTCGCGGCGTGGAACCCCGTGGCCGGGTTCACGGACGACACCGGTCGGCTCGTCTGGGCGGCCGTGGGCGATCCCGCGCTGATCGGAGCACCGTACAACGCCGGGTGGATCGCTAACCGCGTCGAGCCGGGCGAGGTCACCACGGGGTCCGTCGACGTGCCCGCCGACGCCGTCCTGCCTGACAGCGCCACCGGCGCGCTCCGCCCCGTGGGCAAGGGGACGACGGCGGCGGCGAAGGTGACCTACCGCGTCCTCGCTTCCGCCTTCCACGACGAGACCAAGATGACCGCCGCGGACATCGTCTACCCGTTCGTCTTTGCCGTCCGCCGCGGCGTGCGGGATGCCGATGTCGAGCGGGCGACCGCCCGCGTGCGCGACGGCCTCGCCGCCGTCAAGGTCGTGCGCATGGACGTCGAGGTCAAGGGGCTGGGCGACATGCAGCTCCTCCACGACGTCGCGCTCGTCGAGGTCTACCTCAGGCAGGCGGTCGATCGCCGCTACGCGGCGGAGATCGCGCCGCCGTGGAGCCCCGTGCCGTGGCAGCTCACAGTGCTGATGGAGGAGGCGGTCCACCGCAACGTGGCGGCCTTCTCCGAGACCGAGGCCCGGCGCCGCGGTGTGCCGTGGCTCGACGTGGTCCGTGACGTCAAGACGAAGGCCGCGCTCGCGTCGATCGCGGCCGACTTCGAGCGCCGCGCCTACGTCCCCGAGGGGCTGCGCGGCCTCGTGACCGTCGAGCAGGCCCGCCAGCGCTGGGCCGCTCTCCGCCGCTTCGCGCGCCGGCACGGCCACTGGCTCGTGACCAACGGCCCCTATCGAATCGCCAAGTGGATGCCGGACACCGCCGTCCTCACCGTGTTCCGCGATTTCTCCTATCCGCTCGGCGTCGGCAGCTACGACCGCTTCGCCCTGCCTCTCCGCGCCTTCCCCGCGAAGGTGGAGCGGGCGGGGGAGGGTCTCCTCGTCCAGGCCGACGTGGAAGTCGTCGAGAAATTTGAGCGGTCGTATAAAATCGTCCGGCAGCCGTTCAAGCCCGCGCCCGCCGGCGAGCAGACGATGCGGCCGGTGGCGCTCGTCGCGCGCTACGCCGTGCTCGGCGCGGGCGACGAGGTCGTGAAGGCTGGTGAATCGCCGACGCTGAGTGGTGAGCGGCTGAGCGTGGATCTCAAGGGCCTCAAGCCCGGCGCCTACCGTGTGCTTCTGACGGTGGCGCTCAACGGCAACGTCGTGAACCCGGAGGTGAAGGTCATCCCCTACCGCGTGGCCGACTGATGGACTTCCTCCTGATCAACCTGCTCAACGCGCTGCTGTACGCGTCGGTCCTGTTCCTCATCGCCGGTGGCCTCAGCCTCATCTACGGCGTGATGCGCATCGTGAATCTCGCGCACGGCAACCTCTACGCCTTCGGCGCCTACGTCACGGCCTGGACGGTCGGGCTCGTCGCGGGGAGCGCGCCCGCCACGGTCCTCTACCTGCTCCTGCCCGCGGGCGCCGTGGCCGCCGCCGCGCTCGGGGCCCTCCTCGAGCCCACGCTCCTGCGCCCCTTCTACCGGCGCGCGGAGGAGTACCAGCTCCTCGTGACCTTCGGCCTCCTCATGATCCTGGAGGACGTCATGCGCTTCCTCTGGGGACCCTATCCGCTCTCGGCGAGCGTTCTTTGGGAGAACATGGGCAGCGTCTCCATCGGCGGGAACCCCTATCCGAACTACAACCTCATGGTCATCGCCGTGGGCGGCGCCGCGGCCGCGTTCCTGTGGGCGTTCATCTACAAGACGCGCTTCGGGATCGTGCTGCGCGCGACGTCGCAGAACATGCGGATGGCCTCGGCGCTGGGCGTCAACGTCAACCGCGTCTACATCGAGGCCTTCACCATCGGCTGCTTCATGGCCGGCCTCGGCGGCGCCATCATCGTGCCCAGCCAGTCGGCCGTGCTCGGCATGGGCGTCGACGCCCTCGTCCTCGCCTTCATCGTGGTCGTCATCGGCGGCCTGGGCAGCCTCGAGGGCGCCCTCGTCGGCGCCCTCATCGTGGGCGTCGTGCGGGAGCTGGGGATCTCCTTCTTCCCGGAGATCGAGCTGGCCGTCCTCTATCTCATCGCGGCGATCGTCTTGCTCGTCCGGCCGGCCGGGCTCTTCGGCCGTCCATGAGCACGTTCGCCATTGTGCTGGAGACCCGGTCACCCGCCCGCGTGCTCGTCTACGCGGTGCCCATCGCGCTGGCTCTGCTCGTGGTCCCCTTCGTCCTCGACCAGTACCAGACGATCCTGCTCGCCTACGGCCTCGTCATGGCCATCGCGGCCTTGGGCTTCAACCTGCTCCTGGGCTACACGGGCCTCTTGTCCTTTGGCCACTCGGCCTATTTCGGCGTCGGCGCCTACGCGGTCGCCCTCATGGTGAAGTACCTCAAGGTCACCTCGATGGAGCTGTTCCTCCTCGGGGCCATCGTGAGCACCGTCGTCGTCACGGCGCTGTTCGGCTTCGTGTGCGTCCGCTACACGCGCATCTTCTTCGGCATCCTCACGCTGGCGCTGTCGCAGGTGCTGTGGAGCCTCGCCTTCAAGTTCTTCTGGGTCACGGGCGGGACCGACGGATTGCGCGTACCGACGCCCGTGCTGCTCGGCATCGCCTCGGCCAAGACCGACAAGATCGAGTTCCTCGCCCACGGGTACTACTGGTACGTGCTCGTCGTCTTCTTCGCCTGCGTGGCCCTGATGTGGGTGATCGTGAACTCTCCCTTCGGCAAGGCCCTGCAGGCCATCCGCGACAACGAAGTGCGGGCGGAGTTCGTCGGGATCCAGATCTGGCGCTATCGGTGGATCGCCTTCATGGTGTCGGGGATCTTCACGGGCATCGCGGGCGCGCTGTGGGTGCCGCTGAACGGTCTCACCACCCCCGAGGTCCTCTACTGGCCGTTCTCGGGCGAGCTCGTGTTCATGACCGTTCTGGGCGGCTTTCGCTCCTTCGCCGGCCCCATCATCGGCGCCGTGGTGTTCAACTACCTCAAGACGTTCGCGGTGGGGTTCACGGTCTACTGGCAGCTCCTGCTCGGCGTCGTCCTCGTCGTCCTCGTGCTCTCGCTGCCCACCGGCATCGTGGGTACCGCCGGCCGGCTGCTCGCGCGCTCGCGGAAATCGGAGTAACACGGTAAGGATGCCGCCCGTGCCCCTGCTCGAGACCCGGAAGCTGGTGAAGTACTTCGGCGACACCCACGCCGTCGACCACGTCGACTTCGTGGTGCGGGAGCGCGAGGTCCTGGCCCTCATCGGCTCGAACGGCGCGGGCAAGACGACGCTCGTGAACCTCATCAGC